>NZ_JALKFW010000158.1:0-56885 GCF_023243055.1 Frankia sp. AgPm24
AGGCGTCTGTCAGTGAAACAGGAAAACCTGCCCGCGAGGGTAGGAATCCCCGGTCTTCAGGCCGGGGAGGATGTCAAGAGGACGCCAGGTACGCGCCGGCGCGGGCGGCGGCCGCCGCGGCCAGGGCGGCGCGGTCGGCCGCGAGCGCGTCCGGTAGCTCCCCGTGGGTCAGCAGGCGGTAGTAGAGCGGGGCGCAGACGGCGCGGATGACCTCGTCGGGGTCGGTTCCCGCCGGCACCTCGCCGCGGTCGATCGCCTGCGTCACGCAGGGCGCCCACTCGGCGATCCTGGTCTCGTAGAAGCCGCGCAGCGCGTGCGCGGTGGGCCCGTCCCAGGTCGCGGCGGCGATCATCGCGGTGAACAGCGCCCCCTGGCGCGGGTCGCACAGGGTGCGCCGGACGAGCTCGGCGTTGGCTCGCAGGTCACCGAGCAGGGTGCCGGTCTCGGTCCTGGGCACGGACTCCTGCGCCATCTCGGTCAACAGGTCGGCCACCAGAGCGACGGTCGACCCCCAGCGGCGGTAGACGGTGGTCTTGCCGACGCCGGCGCGGCGGGCCACATCGGCGAGGTCGAGGTGGGCGAGGCCGAGTTCGACCAGCGCGTCCGCGGCGGCCCGCAGCACGTTGGCGCGCACCCGCGCGGTGCGTCCGCCGGGCCGAGGCGTTCCCGACCCACGGCCGTTCTCGTCCACTGTAATGGTTCCCCATTCCCGTTAGCAGCCTGTTCGGTGGTACGGTTGGCTTCGATATTAACGGAACTATGGAACCGTTAGGTGGCTGCGATGGAGTATCGACGGCTGGGGGCGTCCGGGCTGCTGGTGCCAGCGCTGAGCTTCGGCACCGGCACGTTCGGCGGACACGGCCCGCTGTTCGGCGCCTGGGGAAACACCGACGTCGACCAGGCCCGGCGTCTGATCGACATCTGTCTGGACGCGGGTGTCACGATGTTCGACACCGCCGACGTCTACTCCGACGGTGCCTCCGAACAGGTGCTCGGTGCGGCCGTCCGAGGCCGGCACGACAAGGTCCTGCTCGCCACCAAGGCGAGTCTGCCCACCGGAGACGGCCCGAACGACGCGGGTTCGTCGCGGGCCCGGCTGCTCGCCGCCTGTGACGGCGCCCTGCGCCGGCTCGGCACCGACCACCTCGATCTCTTCCAGCTGCATGCCTTCGACGCGGGCACGCCAATCGAGGAGGTGCTGTCCACACTGGACGATCTGGTGCGGGCCGGGAAGATCCGCTACATCGGCGTGTCCAACTTCGCCGGTTGGCAGCTCATGAAATCCCTCGGTGTCGCCGAGCGGTACGGCTATCCGCGGTATGTGGCGCACCAGGTCCACTACTCGCTGGTCGGTCGCGACTATGAATGGGAACTGCTACCACTGGGCCTCGACCAGGGCGTCGGTGCGATTGTCTGGAGCCCGCTGGGCTGGGGTCGCCTGACCGGACGGGTCCGTCGCGGCGAGCCGTTGCCCGCGGGCAGCCGGCTGCATGCCACCGCCGATTTCGGCCCACCGGTGGACGACGAGTATCTGTACTCCGTGGTCGACGTGCTCGACGAGATCGCCGCGGAAACCGGCCGGGCGGTGCCGCAGATCGCGCTCAACTGGCTGCTGTCACGCCCGACGGTCGCCTCCGTCATCATCGGCGCCCGGGACGAGACCCAGCTGCGGCAGAACCTCGGGGCGGTCGGCTGGTCGCTGACCGCGGACCAACGAACCCGGCTGGACACGGCCAGCGCCCGCACCGCCCCCTACCCCTACTTCCCGTACTACCGACAGGACGGTTTCGCCCGGCTGAACCCGCCACCGGTCTGAGCCCGGACTCGGTCTGAGCCCGGACTCGGAACGGACCGTTCTCCGTCAGGCGGACACGGCCCCCGTCGGGACGTGCGGAACGGCCGAGGCGGGATCAAAGCCCGCGAACGCCAGCCCGATGACGAAACCCGCGGTTTCCTCGAGCTGACGGGCGCGGTCCAGGCCCCCCAGCGCGGCCGCTCTTCCCCCGACATCCCGGATGAGATCGCTGACGACCGACAACGCGGACGCGTCGTCGCCGCAGATCACCACGGTCGGAGTCGTCGCCCCGGGGTCGCTGCTGGGAGAGCGTGTCCACTGGTCAGCGGCAAACAGATGAAATGCCTTCACGACCTGTGCGCCGGGCGCGGCCGCGGCGATCCGGCTGGCCGCCGAGCTTCCCGGTTCGGGCAGCAGCAGGCCGACGCCGTGCTCCACGGCGTTCGTCGGATCTATCAACGGCGTTCCCGCGAGCGTGCCCTCGCCCGCGCCGGCGGCCCGAAGAACGTCCTCGATGCCGGCCCATGACACGGCGAGCAGTACCGCATCGCGGCCGGTGACGGCCTCCCGCGGGGTGCCGGCACGGGCCGCCCCGCCCAGCCGTGCGGCGAGCGCGTCTGCCTTGGTACGTGAACGCCCGCCGATGACCAGTTCGTGCCCGTGTCGCGCCCAACCCTGGCCGAGGGCGGCGGCCAGGGTGCCCGTCCCCAGAATTCCAATGCGCATCGGTGTCCCTTTCGCCGCGTGCTGATTCTTCGCGGCCCACGGTAGGCAGGCCGATACGCACCAATCGGTGCGTGCGAGACCTGCGACGATGGCAGGGATGAACGAGCACGAACGTCACTGCGAGGAACTGGTCGCCGATTGTCGCCTTCGGGCGGTGACAGAGTTGTTCGCCCATACCTGGGACCCGGTGGTGCTGGCCGCGCTGCGTGCGGGCCCTCGGCGACGCCGCGAACTGCGGGCGGCCATCGGTGGTCTGAGCGACAAGGTCCTGACGGAGACGCTGCGCCGACTGTGCGCTCGAGGCCTGGTGGGGCGACACGCCTTCGTCCAGGCGCCGCCGCGGGTCGAGTACGCGCTGACCCCGTTGGGGTGCAGTCTCGTGAACGGTCCGATGCGGGTGCTCGGCGAATGGATTCTCGAACACGGCGACGCGCTGCTGAAAGCACAGGAAGATCAGGAAGAACAGGAGAAAGCACTCCCTGCCACCTCTAACATATAGCAGGCTAAGGGGCTTGTCGCAAGACCCGGGTCGTGCCGCACAATCGTCGGCCGGGCCACGATCAGACGGGGCCATGGGCGCGATGCGCGTGTCGATGTCGACCGGTAGGGGACGCGGTGAGCGATCAGAACGTGGTGGGGCTGCACGAGGTCGACGAGGGTCAGCTGGCGCTCGTGGGCGGTAAGGGCGCGCGGGTGGGCGCGCTGTCGCGGATCGAGGGCGTGCACGTGCCGGCCGGTTTCTGCGTGACGACGAACGCCTTTCGGCGGATCCTTTCGGCGACGCCCGCGACCGCGGATCTGCTCGACCGGCTGTCGCACGCGAACCCGGACGACCGGGTGGCGATCGGTTCGCTCAGCGCGCGGCTGCGCCGCACCATCGAAGGCACCGCCATCCCGGCCGATCTGGCGTCAGCGATCACACGAGCGCACGCGGGGCTCGGCGAACGGGCCGGCTACGCGGTGCGCTCCAGCGCGACAGCCGAGGACCTGCCGACGGCCTCCTTCGCCGGCCAGCAGGACACGTACCTGAACGTCGTGGGACCCGCGGCGCTCCTCGCGCACATCAGCCGGGCCTGGGCCTCGCTGTTCACCGAGCGGGCCGTGACCTACCGCCAGCACCACGGCATCGATCACCGCCAGGTCGCGATGGCCGTGCTCGTGCAGCGGATGGTCCTCCCGCGAGCGGCCGGCGTGCTGTTCACCGCCGACCCCGTCACGTCCAACCGGAAGGTCGCCTCGGTGGAGGCCAGTTTCGGCCTCGGTGAGGCCGTGGTCTCCGGGCTGGTGAACCCGGATGTCCTCACGGTGCGCGATGGCGAGATCAGCACCAGGACCATCTCCGTCAAGCGGCGCGCGGTGTACGCCCTGCCGGGAGGCGGGACGCGGGACCAGGAGATCGACCCGGAGCACCAGGAACAACCCGCGCTGACGGACACGCAGGTGCTGGAACTCGTGCGGCTCGGCCGGCGGATCGAAACGCACTTCGGGTGTCCCCAGGACATCGAATGGTGCCTGGTGGACGGCGATTTCCGGATTGTGCAGAGTCGGCCGATCACGACGCTCTTCCCCGTCCCGCGGGTCAGCGACGGGGAGAACCATGTGTATGTCTCCGTCGGTCATCAGCAGATGATGACCGATCCCATGAAACCGCTGGGGCTTTCCTTCTGGCAGTTGACGACCCCCGCGCCCATGGCCGAGGCCGGTGGCCGGCTGTTCGTCGATGTCACTGCGAGAGTGGCCGCGCCGACCGACCGCACCAACCTGCTGGAGCTGATGGGCAGATCCGATCCGCTGACCCGCGACGCGCTGCGGACCGTCCTCGACCGGGACGGTTTCATCCGGTCACGGCCGGACGGTGCTGCGCCCACGCCGCTGGCCGGCGGCCCACCAGCGCCGATCGAGACCGACGCGGCCATCGTCACCGAGCTGATCGCGAGCAGCGAGGCGTCCATCGCCGCCGTGGAACGTGAGATCCGGACCAGGTCCGGGGTGGCGCTGCTCGACTTCATCCGGACCGACCTCCAGGAACTGCGGCGCATCCTGTTCGATCGGCGTAGCCATCAGGTGTTCATGTCGGCGATGGACGCCACGTGGTGGCTCAACGAGCGGCTGGCCGCCTGGCTGGGTGAGAAGAACGCGGCGGACACGCTCACGAAGTCCGTGCCCCACAATGTCACCTCGGAGATGGGACTGGCGCTGCTCGACGTCGCCGACGTGATCCGTGAGCACCCCGACGTGGTGGCGTTCCTGCGTCGCGTCGCGGACGAGGGTTTCACGGGCGGCGGTTTTCTGGCCGAACTACCCGGGCTCGCGGGCGGACGGGAGACACACGACGCTTTCACGGCCTGGCTCGACCGGTACGGAATGCGCTGCGCCGGCGAGATCGACATCACCCGGCCGCGGTGGAACGAGAATCCCGCCGCCCTGCTGCCCGTCCTCCTCGGCCACGTCCGCAACGTCGAACCGGGTGAGAGCCGGCGGCGTTTCGACCAGGGCCGCGCCGAGGCCGAACGCAAGGAGCAGGACCTGCTGGCGCGCCTACGAGCCGGGCCGGACGGGCAGCGCCGAGCCGCGGAGACCAAGCGGATGATCGACCGGGTCCGGACCTTCATCGGATACCGGGAGTATCCGAAGTACGGCATGATCAGCCGCTACTTCGTGTACAAGCGGGCCCTGCTGGCCGAGGCCGGACGGCTCGAGAAGGCCCACGTACTGCGCGAGCCGGCGGACATCTTCTACCTCACGTTCGAGGAGCTGTACGACGTCGTGCGCACGAACCACGTGGACGACCAGCTCATCCTCCGACGCAGGGAGGCGTTCAGGTCGTATCAGGGGCTCACCCCACCCCGGGTGCTCACCTCCGAGGGGGAGTGCGTCGCCGGGGCGCATCGACGCGACGACACACCGCCCGGCGCGCTGATCGGCCTGCCGGTCAGCACCGGAACGGTGGAAGGGCGCGCCCGCGTCATCCTGGACCTGGCCCAGGCGGTGCTGGAGCCGGGCGACATTCTCGTCACCGCCCACACCGACCCCAGCTGGACGCCTCTGTTCGTCGCCGCCGCGGGCCTGGTGACGGAGGTCGGCGGGCTGATGACCCACGGCTCGGTGATCGCCCGGGAGTACGGGCTACCGGCGGTCGTCGGCGTGGTCGAGGCCACCCGACGCATCCCCGACGGGCAGCGCATCCGCGTCCACGGAGCCGACGGCTACGTCGAACTACTGCCCGCGGATCCGCCGCCCGCACCTTCCGCGGACCTGACCGACTAGGCGCGGAGCTCCTCGTTCATGGCGACGAGCCGCTCATGGGCGAGGGCGAGTGGCGGGACATCCCAGGCGAGGCGTTCCTCGTCGGTGGTAGCGGGGTCGACCGGGTAGAACTCCCATTCGGCCCCCTCCCTGAAGTACTGGGTGCCGAACCTCTGCGGCAGGCCTTTTCGGGTGAGCCAACGGTCCAGCGCGGCGGCCGCGAGCCAACGGGCATCCCGACAGCCGGCGTCCGCGGCTCGGCAAGCCAGTTCGAAACTCAGGTGATTGTGCTCCGGAAGGCTGCCGTGCTGAAAGACCATCGCCGCATGGTAGAAATCGGGGGCGGTCCGGACCTGGCCGTCTGCCAGCAGACTCATGACGGTGCGCTGGCGTTCCGAGTCCCGATCGACCGCCTCGGGTGGCAGCTCCCGCCCCTGGCGGTCAGCCTGATCGGCTTCGTAGAGCTCGCGGAGCCGAGGGTCGGCGTCACCGGGGCATGGTGACGGAAGCTTCCGAAGTAGCTCTGGCAGGTTGAACATCTCAACGGACACGGATCGAGTCTGGTCCGTGCTCGGGCGGGCCGTCCGGGGTCCACTCCCAGTGGGGCACCTCGCGGATCGGGTGCAGGTCGGCGTCGGTCTCGGCCCAGGAGTTCTGCTGGGCGACCTGCGCGCCGAACTCGATGTGCTCGCGCACCGCGGTGCGGAACGGGGCGTCGTCGGGCAGGCCGGCCTCGTCGAGCGCCCGCAGGTACGTTTCGACGAACCGGTCGCGCTGCTCGTCGGTGATCTGGAGATGACGGTGCACGTCGATCAGGTACTGAAAGCCGGTCTCGCGACTGAAGTCGTCGGGGCCGCCGAACGACTCCCCGGTGAACGAGGTCAGCCGGTCGACATGGGTCGCCACCCGCTCAGGGAAAAGCCTGCTCAGGACCGGATCGGCGAGCGCGCGTTCGTAGAACAGCTCCTCGAGTCGGTGCAGGGCGCTCGCACCACCGGCGTGCTCGTACAGCGACTCGGCCATGGTCGTCGGGATCCCCTCACCTGGACGCGTCGTGCACGCATCCCCGGCGTGCAACGCTAGGGCGATGTCCACCGCAGGGGAAACAGAAGTTTTCGGTGGCCCCACAGCCGCTGTCGGTCGATCGACGGCACCGACCGTACCGCCGTTCGCCGCCGTGCGGTTCGACCTTCGGCAGCTCGCCTACTTCCTGGCGGTCGCCGAGGAACTGAACTTCACCCGGGCGGCCCGGCGCCTCAACGTGGCCCAGCAGTCGTTGAGCAGCGCGATCGCACGGCTCGAATCGCATGTCGGGTTCGACCTGTTCGAGCGGGCCCCCCGGGCGGTGGCGCTGACCGAGCGCGGATCGGCCTGGCTGCCCTACGCCCGTGACCTTGTGGCCGTCGCGCAGCGGTGCGTGGACGCCGCGCACGAACTCAACGCCGGCTCCGGCCCCAGCCTGCGGATCGGGCTGGCCGCCACCGCGGCCGTCGACATCACGCCCAGGCTGCTGCACGCCCACGCCGAGCGGCATCCCGGCGTCCGCGTCACGACGAAGCACTACGGCCTCGAGGATCCGACCGGTGGCCTGCGCACCCACCACAGCGACATCGCGATCGTGCGCCCTCCGTTCACCAGCACGGGCCTGGACCTGGTCGTGGTGGCCTCCGAACCGCGGTTCGTCGCCCTCCACACCGGCCATCCCCTGGCAACCAGGCGGCACATCGAGTTCGCGGAGATCGCCGACCTGCCCTGGATCGACATCGTCGGTTCCGATCCCATCTGGTGCGCGTTCTGGCGGGTGAACGAGCGACGCGGCAGACCGGCGCGGCTCGGCGCACAGGGCCATACCCTCGACGATCTGCTCGAGGCGGCCCGCTCCGGCCAGGCGGTCGGTCTGGTACCCGCCTCGATCGCCCGCGCGCAGCGCTGGCCCGGCCTGACGTTCGTCGAGGTCACGGACATCCCGGCGGCCGACGTCGCCATCGCCTGGAACGCGAACGTCCCGCTGCCCAGCCCAGCCCGTGACTTCCTCGACCTCGCCACGACCCTCACCGCCGCCCAGCCGGAACGCTGAGTCCGCCCGGTGGCTATGCGGCTGTTCGTGTCGCCGGCGCGCGCCGGTCGAGGTGGGCGACCAGCAGATTCGGGTCGACGCGGGTGAAGAAGGCGCTGTTGGAGACGTAGACGGTGTCGCCACGCAGCTGGACATGGGTGGGGTTGGACAGGCCGTCGGCGGCGGTCAGCACCACCTGTGGCTGCTGGCCCGGGCGGATCAGGACGATCTCGTTCGTCGCGATCAGCGGGGCGAGAATCGTGTCGTCCGGCCCGAAGACGGTGAAGTTGTCCACCCCACCGGTCAGCCCGCTGACCATCGTCCGGATCGGTCCGGCCGCACCGCCGGCACCGATCGGAATCCGCATGATCGTGCCCCGATCGGTGTTGCTGACCCACACCTGACCTCGATGGACGGTGATTCCGTTGGCGCCGAACAACTCGTCGCGGGTCAGCTCGGGGCCGCTGGCCCAGACCCTGGGCGTGCCGCCGGTCGTGGGTACCTTCCAGATCACGCCGAGGGCGGAGTCCGCGGCGTAGAGATCGCCGGTTCGCTCGTCCAGGGCGAGGCCGTTGGGAAACGCCTGCACGGGCAGGCGGGCGATCTGTTCCGGCACGCCGCCGCGCCGAATCCGCCACACTCCGGAGTCGGCGCTTCCCGTGCAGTTGAGGACGTAGACCGTGCCGTCGGGCCCGCGGGCGATACCGGAACTGTAGGAGCCCCCGAGGATCGGGCAGGCACCGCTTCTGGGCAGCTGGCCGACCGGCTCCACCTGTCCGTCGCGGCGCACCCGCACGACCGCACTCGCGTTGGCCAGCGAGATCAGTGCCGATCCGGTCGGCTCCAGCGCGATGCCCTCGGGCGACTGCCCCGTGTTGACGTCGAAACGCGCGACGATGCGCGGGGCGGACACCACCCACGTCGCCGCGCTGGCCGGGCTGGTCGGGGTGGCCGCGGTGGCCGTGGTTGTGCTGAAAGCGAGCAGAGAGGCACTCAGCGTGACCAAGGCGCCGAGTGTGCGGAGCCGTCTTCTCATCGGGGTCTTCGTCTCCAGAATCCGGGGAGGTGCGTCCGCCCGCGGCACTGTCGGCCGGGATGATGGACCGCACCTCGCGGGCCGAACTATCTCGGCTGTCAAAGTGTCTTGTGAAAACATATATCTCGGATAGGCGAGATACAAGGGGGTTGGGGACATGCCGGACGATCCGCCGCGCGGCGCGGTCCAGGTGCGGATCTTCGACTCGGTGGTGCGCATGATCGCGGGGGCGATCCTGCACAGTCACGAGGTCGCCGAGAAGGTCGGTCTCGGCCCGAGCGACGCCCAGTTCCTCACCCTGCTGCAGGTGCACGGGCCTCTGACACCCGGCCGGCTGGCGGAACTGAGCGGTCTGACGTCCGGCACCGTCACCGGTGTGGTCGATCGGCTGGAACGAGCCGGCTACGCCCGGCGGGACCGCTCGTCCGACGACCGTCGCAGGGTCGTGGTGTCCCGGGTCGAGGAGAAGGTGCGCCACGACATGGGTCCGCTGTACGAGGGGTACGGCCAGGCCCTGCACGAGCTGCTCGGGCGCTATGACGACGAGCAGCTCGCCGTCATAGCCGACTTCACCGCCCGGCTCGCCCACCCCTGACCGCGTGGCTAGCGCAGGCGGGACAGGTCGGCGTTCACGGCCTCGAGGTCGAACCATCGCGGGTCGAAATCGGTCGCCTCCGCCAGGCCGATCTCCGTCAGCCGCTCGTAGGACTCCTCGGAGTCGGGGTCGGCGTCCTCGCCCTCGAGGATCCGCAGGAACTCCTCGTAGACGTCCCAGCTCTGACAGCCTTCCGGCGGCGCAGCCCGCTGTCCGTCGAGGCACCGCGGATCACTCGCGCCGGTCGTGCGACCGCTGATCTTCGCCAGCTCGATGTCGAGCTCCCACTCGTTCTCGAGCAGGTACACGCCGACGATCTGGCTGCCGACCCCGGTCAGGACCTGGCCCAGGGAGACGGTCCGGGTATCGGGCCAGTCGGGCGCGGGGCCGGGGAAGTCCGGGTCCGGACCGTCGGGGTCGGGTGCGGTGAACGTGCCGAACGGCGTCTCGAACTCGTGCAGCTCGGACTCCTCCCAGCCGAACGCCGCCTGGATGACGGCGTGCAGCCTCGCCAGGGAGAGATCCGCGGGGACCTCCAACCGGCGCCAGATCGGCTGCCGTGCCCCGCGCATGTTCACCGTGATCTGGTAAAGCGGCGCCGGGCCTTCCTGCCGCGCCCACCTCGCGGGCAGCGGCCCGGGGTGGCGCGTGGGGGATCGGCGCGCCACGATACGGATCAGTTCGTCGCAGGCCGCCGTGTGCGGCCTGGGTGGCTGGTGGCGAAGGATCGGTAGCGCCTGGAGCCGACCGGTGAGCAGCAGCGCCGTGGCGTGGTATCCGGGCACGTCCTGACCGTGCGGATCGCTGCTGGGTCGAAAGCCGAGCAGCAGGTCCGCGGCCTCGTGCGCCGCCCGGATGGCCAGCGCTTCGCTGACCTCCCAGCGGAACTCGGCCGCGTCCAGCTCCTTCCCACCGAGACCGGCCGCGTCCCTCGTGGCGTCGGCCTGGACCTGGGCGATAGCCCGGTCGAGGTCGAGGTCGGTGCGCAGGGTGACGAGGCCGGCGGCCTCACCGCATCTCAGGGGGTTGAGCCTGACGGCGAGGATGTGCCGGCGGCCGGCCCGCACGAACTCACCGCCGAGGACGGCGGTCTTCCCGGCGGCGAGCCCGGTCGTCCTGCGAAGCAGCCGAAAGCCGGTGGCGGTGATCGGTTCGGCCAGCTCGTCGGCCCAGGACGGCGCGGGAACCCCCGCGGCGGCGAGGACCGCGGCACTTGTGCGGGCCGCCTCGCCCGTCGACTCCGGTGTCGCCGCGCCGATCGCCAGCAGGATCGCGAGCGCCTCGGTGTTGGCGGCAGCGGTGACGCGGGGTAGCACCTCGTCGACGAACAGCCTCGTGGGCTGCCCGTCGGGTCGTCGGTAGCGTGCCGCGATCACGGACCCGGCGGTCTCCGCGTCCAGGGGATCGGTGCGTTCGCGCAGCCATGCGCCCGTGCTGAGCAGCCCACTCACGATGCGCTCCGCCCCGGGTATGTCGTCGTTGGCGCACCGTGGGCAGAGGCAGAGCGGAGGGGTGCCGGGCGAGTGGGGCCGCGATCCGAACCCGCGGGGGGTGGGTCGCCGACCCGGATTTCCGTGGTTTCCCTTGCGGCGCCTGCGGCCGCGGCTTGTCGGACTCATGCGCAGATCGTCGACCGGCCCCGAACACCGCATTCGGGTGCCCCGCCTGTCTTTTCACCCTCTGGACGTCATCGTGGGGGTTCCGTCGCTTCAGTGGTCCACGGTCGAGCATCCGCGCCGAGGTTTCGATGACATCAGGCCTGCTCTTTGCTGCCCAGCATGAATTCCTCCGTGGCGACTCGGCTTCGATCCGGCAGCCGCCGGCGATCGAGAGGTTGGGCCCGCGCGGGCGCCGACACCGCGCCAAAGGCCTTGGCTTTCGGCTACAGCCGGATGGCGAGGTCGAGGCCGTCGTCGATGGGGACGGGCAGGCCGAGATAACCGTTCGCGGGGTCGTGGACGTACTCGAGATAGCCGTGGGTCTCCTGCGCGAACAGCGTCACGTCGTCGGCGACGACCAGGGCGCCGGGTGCGAGGTGGGGCTCGAGCACGCGCAGCAGCGGCAGGTAGAGCTGGTTCCAGCCGTCCAGCAGCAGCAGGTCGATCGGCCCGGGCAGATCCCGCAGGGTCTCGAGGGCGTCGCCGACCCGTAGGTCGACGAGGTCCGCCAAGCCCGCCTCGGCCAGGTTCGCGCGGGCCGCCGCCGCCTTCGTCGCCGCCAGCTCGGTCGTGATGACCCGGCCGCCGCCGTTGTCACGGACCGCCGCGGCCAGGTGGATCGTGGAGATCCCGAAGGACGTGCCGAACTCGACCACGAGCGCGGCGCCCCGCGCCCGGGTGAGCAGGTAGAGCAGCCGTCCGACCTCCGGGGCGACGGGCATGTAGATCTCGGCGGCGGCCTCGGCCACCGTCGCGGCCAGGGACACGTCGATCTCACCGCTGAACCGGTCGCGCAGCGCCAGCAGGGAGGGACCTTCCTGGGCTGCCGCCGTGAACAGGCGGTCAAGCACGGTGCGGGTGGCGTCATCCAGCAGTGTCGCGGGCATGGCGAAGGCACCTTTCGGGAGCGGTGGTGTCACAGCGAGATGCTGGTCAAAGCCTAGGCAGCGGACGATCTGTCTTCAAATGCAGGTGAAGCACTGAAAAGATGCGCGGCATGCATAGTTCTGATGCGCCGGCGTCCCCGTCCTCCCCGACGTCCCCGGCGGCAGGTGGGGCACGGCCGCTGTCCGGCATCGACCTCAACCTGCTCGTCGCCCTCGACGCGCTGCTCACCGAACGCAGCGTCAGCGGCGCCGCCCGCCGCCTGCACCTGACCGAACCGGCGACCAGCCGTGCCCTCGGCCGGATCCGTCGGACCACCGGCGACCAGATCCTCGTCCGCTCCGGCCACACCATGGTCGCGACCCCGCGCGCCCTGGAGATCCAGGCGGAGGTCGCCGACCTGGTCCGCCGCGCCCACGGTGTGTTCGCACCGGTCGGCATGCCCGACCCCGCCGACCTCGACCGGACGTTCACCATCCTCAGCAGCGACATGCTCATCGCCGCCATCGGCCCCGACCTGCTCGGCCGGCTCGCCACCGCGGCCCCCGCCGTGCGGGTGCGCTTCCTGCCCGAACCGACCCCGGTCGCCGATCCGCTGCGCGACGGCACGGCCGACCTCGAGATCGGCGAGATCGACTCCACCGCGCCGGAGATCCGAGCCGAGACGCTCGGCACCGATGACGCCGTCCTCATCGTCCGCGCTGGCCATCCGTTCACCGCGGGTCCGGTCTCGCTGGACCAGGTCGCGGCGGCCCGGCACGTCGTCGCCTCCCGGCGTGGCCGCTTCCGCGGCCCCCTCGACGACGCGCTCGCGGCCCGGGGCCTGCGCCGTACGGTCGCCGTCGCCGTGCCGTCCCACACGGTCGCCCTGACGGTCATCGCCCAGAGCGACCTGGTCGGCATCGCCCCCCGTCGCCTCGGCCGGCCCGCCCTCGCCGCCGCGGGCCTCGCCGTCCTCGACCTCGATCTCGACCTGGCTCTGCCGCCGCTGCCCATCAGCCTCGCCTGGCATCCGCGCAACGATGCCGACGCTCCTCATCGCTGGCTGCGCGCCCACGTCCGCGACGCCCTCACCGCCGCACTGACCGGGCCGGGGCCGGGCGGCCCGTCGGGCACTGACCGCTGATTATCATCAGCCGGGTGGCCAGCCTCTTTGTTCTGGATCTTACGTATACCGCCGACCTGACCGAGGTCGACCGTCATATGGACGGTCATCGGGAGTTCCTGCGGCGCAACTATGATGCCGGAGTTTTCCTGGCGTCCGGACGGAAGGAGCCGCGCACGGGCGGAATCATCCTCGCGACAGGTGACCGTGCCGCGATCGAGGAGATCATCGAGAGCGACCCGTTCAAATACCACGGCGTCACCGCGTACTCCATTACCGAGTTTCTGCCCACCACGACCGGCCCCCAGCTCGAGGCGTTCCGACACCAGCTCTGACCAGACTGACGGCGATCATTGGCCTCCTCCGCCGGGGTCGCGCCGGTCGCGACACCCACATCGAGATGACGATCGGGCGACCCTCGGATCGTCACCCGGGAAGCGGGAAACGGGAAACGGCCGATGCGCCGCCGTCAATTGCAGCCGCTGGCGGCGGCGCGCGCGTACCGGCGGGCCAGGGCGGCGAAGGCGTCCGCGAGCTCGGGTGGCCCGAGGACCTCGATGTCGGCGTCGAACCGGCCGACGGTGGCGGCCAGGCTGGGCCAGGACCAGGAACCGAGAACGAGCCGGCAGCGGTCCGGGCCGAGTTCCTCGACGATCCCGTCCTGGGCGTACCGGGAGACGAAGGCGGCGGGCAGATGAATGATCATCTCCCCGTGGCAGGGCTGGCGCTCCGGTCCGAAGGAGCCCTCGAAACGCTGGGCGACGAAGGCGGCCACATCCGTGCCGGGCAGCTGCCGCGGGGTGAACCGCGGCCCGGTCGGGGTGCGCGGGCTGATCCGGTCGGCCCGGAAGGTGCGCCAGTCCTCCCGGTCCAGATCCCAGGCGACGAGATACCAGCGTCCCGCCCAGGTGACCAGGTGGTGCGGCTGCGCCCGCCGCGGCGGGGAGGCAGCGGCCGACTCCGATCGCGACGAGACGGCGTAGTCGAAGGAAAGCTCCTCGCGGGCGTGGACCGCGGCACCGAGCGTCACGAGAACGGCCGGGTCGACCCGCGGGTTCAGCCGATTTCCGCCGCGTTCGACCGCGGTGACCTGAAGCGCGTCGATCCGGTGGCGCAGCCGGGCGGGCATGACCTGCCGGATGGTGCTCAGCGCGCGGGCCGCCGCCTCCTCGACACCGACGCCGGAGCTGGCGGCGATCTGGAGCGCGACGGCGACGGCGACGGCCTGCTCGTCGTCGAACAGCAGCGGCGGCAGGTCCGCCCCCGCATCGAGCTGGTAGCCACCGTCGGGGCCCTTGGTGGCCCGGATCGGGTAGCCCAGCTCACGAAGGCGGTCGACATCGCGGCGCACCGTGCGCGGACTGACCTCGAGCCGGGCGGCCAGCAGCGCCCCCGGCCAGTCCCGGCGTGCCTGCAACAGCGAGAGCAGGGCCAACAGGCGCGCTGAGGTCGTCGGCATGTCACTGAGATTGCCCGTAGAAGAGGCCAGAAACTGACCGCTTCTCCGGTGACAGTGGTCTTCAGTCGACCACGGCGACAACAGAAAGGCCGATCATCATGACGACCGCCCCCGCCCCCGCCCCCGGGCACGCCAGCGTCCTCGACGCCGAGCGGGCCGACCTGCTCGCCGAGCTCGCCGCGGCCCGCACCCTGCTGATCAACACGACTCGTGGCGTCAGCGACGCCCAGGCCGGCGAGCGACCGACCGTCAGCGCCCTGTGCCTGGGCGGGCTGATCAAACATGTCGCCTCCTGCGAGGAAACCTGGGCGCGGTTCATCCTCGAGGGGCCCTCGGCGTTGGACGTCGCGCTGCCCGACGGCGTCACCTGGGACGAGTTCATGACCGGCACCGCGCGCGAATACCCGGCCTGGGCCATCAGGCGTCACAACGACTTCCAGATGCTGCCGGGTGACACGCTGGCCGGGGCCATCGCCCGCTACCGGCAGGCCGCTGCCCGCACCGACGAGATCGTCGCGACCATTCCCGACCTGTCCGCGGCGCAGCCACTGCCGGCGGCACCCTGGAACGAACCGGGCGCGCGACACAGCGTCCGCCGGGTGCTGATCCACATCATCGCCGAGACCACCCAGCACGCCGGGCATGCCGACCTTCTGCGCGAGACGATCGACGGCCAGACCACAACCTGACGACCGCCTCGTCCAGGCCCTGGATGGGGCTGGACGGGCCTGGCGGTGGACGAGTCGCACCAGCGTCCGTGCGGGTCCGCGGCGTCGGCTACCCGGTCACACCCAGCCCGCGGCGGACGGCGAGTTCGACGGGGGAGTAGGTGTCGTCGGCGCGGTCCAGGTCGAGCAGGCCTACCGGGTCCAGCGGGGGCTGGGCGATGAAGCGTGGAACGGACCCGCGGTGTCGTTGCGCGGCGTGGATGAGGAACGGGTGGCAGAGGTACACGTCACCGGCCCGCCCGGTCGCGAGGACCACCGGACGGTCGGGACTGTCGAGGCTGCCCGCGGCGTCCATCTGCCCGCACAGCTCCAGCCCGTTTCGGCCGCGTTCACCCCCCGGCGCCAGAAACGGCGGCACATCGAGGTGTGATCCGGCCTTGATGCGGGTCGGTGCGTCGTCGGGGCCGATGTCCGAGAACAGGAACAGCATCAGCAGGGCGCGGCCGCGGGACCTGATGTTCAGCCAGAACCACGTCTCACCGTCGGGCAGGTAGGAGCCGTCCATGTGCCAGCCGGCATCACCGGGGTCGCCGGGGTGCGGGAAGCGGATGGGAAACGTGCCCAGGCCGGTGCGTGGCCGCCATCGACCAGGCCCGACCAGCTGATCGAAGGCGGCGTGCAGTCGTGGTGTGGTGGCGGCCCGCTGGAAGGGCTCCTGCGCGCTGCCGTCGATCCGGATGACGGGACGGGTCCAGCCAGCCGGGTTGTCGGGGTCGAGGCCGGTCAGGCGCCACAGGATCGCACGGCACTCGTCGGCCAGGTCCCTCGGGAACGCCTCCCGGACGTGGACGAAGCCCTCGTCGATGAACGTCTGGATCTCTTCGTCGGTCAACGTCGACACCGCGGCCATCACCTCGACCTCGGATTCTCGTCGGCCGGGGACGGTCACTCAAGCGCATTTCGTGCGGCCACGGCGCGCCCGCACCGGATGCGCTGGGCGGTCAGACGGCTGGGAACAGCAGTGGGGCGAGCCGTTCGAGCTGGTCGACCGCCTGAGTGAGGTCCGCCGCGAACGGGTTGACCAGCACGTGGTCGGCGCCCGCGTCGAGATGGGCGGTCAGCCGGGCCGCGACAGTGGTTTCGTCGCCCCAGGCGAGGACGTCGTCGATCAGCCGGTCGCTGCGTTCGCCGGTCACCTCCGCCTCGCTGTAGCCGAGCCGGCGGTAGTTCCTGGTGTAGGGGGACTCGGGGGCACCCGCGCCGAGGCTGAGGATGCGGCGCAGCCGCGCCCGGGCGGCCGGCGCGTCGGTTTCGAGGACCACGGCCTGATGGGGGATGACCAGGAGGTCCGGGCCGACCGCCGCGCGGGCGACCGCCGTGTGCGCCACGGGCTGCAGGAACGGATGGACGCCGTCGGCTCGTTCGCGGGCCAGTTGGTGCGCACGCGGTCCAAGGGCAGCCAGGACGCGCGGGTAGGGGGGAGCCGGTAGCTGCGTCAGACGCCGCCCGGCATCGTCCATGGCATCGAGGTAGTCACGCAGGTGAGCAAGAGGCCGCTCGCCGGACTGACCACCAAGGCCGAGGACGAACCGGTCCGGATGGGCCTCAGCCAGTGTGGCGGCGCCGGTGTGCATCGAGCCCGCGGCGCGGACACTGATGTTCGCGATGCCGGTGCCGACGGTGATCCGATCGGTCGTGGCCAGCATCAGACCGTGCTGGGTGAACGCCTCGCGGCCGCTGACCGGCGCGACTGGCGGGGTCTCCCCGCTCCACACTGATCCGTACCCCAGCCGCTCGATGCGGACGAGCTCGCGGCGCTGCATGGCCACCGGCGTACTGAGCAGGACGAACGGGGGAATCCAGACCCCGAACCGGCCCAGCCTTCGCCTGGTCTCCGCAACCGTCATCGCCGATCCCTCCACCTCTTCAAGTCAAACGGAGGCTGCCTCCGCCTGAGGGAGGCGAGCTTACCGGAGGCAGCCTCCGCCTATGGCTGTGGGGGGGAGGTACCCTCCGCTTGTTCGCCGGGAAAGGAAGCGCGGGTGAGTGCAGTGGCCGAGCCGAGGCCCATGCGGGCCGATGCCCGGGCCAACTACGAGCGTCTGCTGGCGTATGCCCGTGCCGCGTTCGCCGAGCACGGCATCGGGGCCTCCCTGGAGGACATCGCCCGCCGGGCCGGAGTTGGTACGGGAACGCTGTACCGGCACTTCCCGTCGCGAGAGGCTCTTCTCGAGGTCCTCCTCCACGATCGGTTCGACACACTCGCGGCCAGGGCCCGCGAGCTGTCGGCCACCGCGGCGCCCGGATTCGCGCTGACCTGCTGGCTGCGGGAGTTCGTGGAGTTCACGGGCACCTACCGCGGGCTCACCGCCGCGTTCACCCGGACCCTGCGGGATACCTCGACCGAGCTCCACACGGCCTGTGAGGGCATGCGCGAGGCCGGGGCGTCCCTGCTCACCCGCGCGCAGCGGGTGGGCGTGGTCCGCGCCGACCTCGACGCGCTGGAACTGTTCACCCTGGTCAGTGGACTCGCGTGGTCCTACGAGCAGACCTCGGCCGCAGTCCCGGGGCGGGTGACGGTCGACCGGCTGCTCACGCTCGCGCTCGAGGGCGTGGCGCCGACGGCCCTCCCCGACCGCGGTCGGGGTCGCCGTCGCGGAAAGGCGGACGAGCCTTCCGAAAGAAGGTCGCCGCACACATCAGTGTCGGAACAGGCGAAGCCCGGTGTCGACGAGGGCGACCCCTTGATCACGGCAGGCACTGAGGATCTCCGCGGAGCGGATTGATCCGCCGGGTTCGGCCACGTAGCGCACCCCGTGTCGGCGGGCATGAACAATGTTGTCCTGAAAGGGGAGGGCGCCGTCGGAAGCGAGGCTGGCCTGGTCGAGTCGACTCAGCCATCGGGAGCGCTCCGTGGCGGTCAAGGGCGGGCTCCCGCCGGGCCCGAGCGGGAACGCGGGATCGGCGGAGCTCGCCTCGAGGTAGTGGATCTGGGCATTGATTCTTTCTTGGATCTTCGAGTTCTGGCCGACGTGCAGTGCCCGGACGAGGCGGTGTCGGCGTAGCCACGTCCACCCGGGACTGTTGGCCCGCGCCCACGCCGAGCGTCATCCCGCCGCGGACGTAGGCGACCGAGTTCGACTGGGTGTGACGCACCACGAGAAGGCCCGAGGAGCAGGTCGTCGAGGGCGTGGTCGGGAATCGTGCCGACGCGGATATCGGCCAGGGTCTGCCGGTTCGGAACGGCGTCATCCCAGGGCTGGGTGAAGCGCATCCCGTGCACCTCGCGGATCTCCCAGGGGGTGGCCGGTGGGTCGGGTCGGCCTCCAGGGTCAGGAATGTGCCGTTCTTCTTCGCGGACAGGGTTGCCACGACCCCTGGCTCATAGCCGGGCGCCACGATTCCGTCGCAGACCAGCTGGCGCAGCAGCAGGGCTAGCGGGGCTGGCGGTCGCCGGCCGCTGGCGAGGATTCATGCCGTACCGCAGGTCCATCGACCGTCCTCACCGCGCACAGTCAGCTGTGCGTCGCGGGCCCAGGCGGTCGGCGTCGACGATCTTTCGGCCGTTCCCCGGTGGTCATCCACCCGCGCCAGTAGCGGCCACGTCCAACCGTAGCAGCTACACATCAGCCGGTAGCTGCGCATCAGGATGATCTTGTTTATGGGGTGTGGTCGGCACGCTTTTGTTGGTGTCCGCCATGACCATTCTCGCGGTTACCGAACATGCGGACGCGCTGCGCTCCGTGCCTCAGCCAGACGAGAGGGGCGAAACGCCGTGTGCGGAGGACGGGGGGCGAGGTGGGTGGACAGCGCGCCGAGCAGAGTGATCGTGCGGGCGTGTTCCTCAGGTGTGGTGACTCCGGAGAGGTTGGCGATGACCTGGGTGGCGCCGGCGTCGGCCAGCCGGGTCAGCTCCCTCTCGACGTGGCGTTCGTCTCCGATGATCGCCACGTCGGCTGCTGTCCGGGCGCCCTCACGGTCGAGGATCGTGCGGTAGGACGGTACCGAGTCGAAGAACGCGAGGTTGGTCGCGGCGCGGGCGCGGACCTCGTCGGGTGCGTCGGTCACACAGATCGGGAGGCCGGCGATGACCTCACGGTGCTGTCCGCCGGCACCAGCGGACAGCGTGGGCACGATGTGCTCCGCGAGCGTGCGCGGCCCGGCCAGCCAGGTGATCGTCCCGTCGGTCAGCTCGCCGCACAGACGCAGCATGGCCGGGCCGAGCGCCGCAAGCAGCAGCGGAGGAGGCGGAGTGGCTCCGGCGACCCGGGCGGACCATCCCGAGGTGTCTGCGGTCATCTCCTGGCCACGAAAGGTGACTGTTCCGGATTCGAGGAGCGGGCGTAGAGCCGCGAGATACTCGCGCATCCGGCGCACCGGCCGGTCGAAGCGCAGGCCGTGGCGCTGTTCGACGGCGGCCCGGTGGCCGACGCCGAGACCGAGCCACAGGCGTCCGTCGACCGCGGCCTGGGTGGTCTGTACCTGGCTGGACATCGCGATCGGGTGTCGGGAGTGGATGGTCGTCACGGCTGTTCCCAGGGCCAGCCTCGGGACCTCGCGCCCGATGAGGGCGAGGGCGGTCAGCGCGTCGACGGTGTAAACCTGGCCGAGCCACAGCGATGCCAGGCCGGCGTCCGCGACCACGCGAGCTCGGGTGACCAGGTCGTCCACGGCGTTGGGGCCGTCCGCGGCGGGCAGCTCGAGCGCGAGTCCGAGTGGGATCATCAGTGGTCACCGCCGTCGCTCGCGAACGAAAAGCTCGTCCGATGTCCACCTACGATGACCATGCGCAGGTGCCGCCGAAGTCGGTGCCCGGCATGGTGCGATGAGGCGCGGCGTGCCGCTCTGGTTCTTCCGACCGGCGATTCCACGGGGGTGGGGGTGGGCACTGCGTGGCTCCCTTCAACGGCGGCTGTGGAAATCCGACCCCAGATTCTCCGTAACGCGCCATGAACCCACACATTCACTTTCACGGGATGAAAGTCGGTCCACTCGCGGTGAGGAGCACACACAGTGTCGGTGGTGGGCAGAGCGTTCTCGATCCTGGACGCCTTCGCGGACGGGACGCCAAGCCTGCGGCTGACCGCGATCGCCGAGCGTGCCGACCTGCCACTGCCGACGGCGCTGCGGCTGGTACGTGAGCTGGTCGCCTGGGGTGGCCTGCAACGACAGTCCGACGGCTCCTACCGGCTGGGAAGCCGGCTGTGGACACTGGGTGGGCAGGCCCCCTGCCAACGGCGGCTGGTGGAGACCGGACGCCCCGTTCTGCACGGTCTGAGCCGGGAGACGGGGCTGCCGGTGCTGCTCGCCGCGCTGGATGGCAGCCGCCTCGTGGTGCTGGACGGTGCTGATGCCGGGGCCGGCACCGCCGTGCGGCCGGGGACGATGCTGCCGCTGCACGCCACCGCGGCCGGCAAGGTCCTGCTGGCCTACCTGCCGGACTCCCGCCGTCGGCAGCTGCTGACCGACCTGGTGCGCCTCACGCCGCACACGCTCACCGCACCTGGCCTGCTGGATCGGCAGCTGGCCGCGATCCGGGCCGGAGTGCCCGCGAGCGCATGGGAGGAATGGCATCTCGGCGAGAACGAGGTGGCCGTTCCCGTGGACCCGTTCGCCGTGCACGGCCCTGAGGCTGCCCTGGCCGTGACGGCACGCTCGGCGGCCCAGGCCCGCCGTGTGCTGCCGCTGCTCGCCCGGGCGGCGCTGACGATCAGTGCTGGACTGCGACCCTCGGGGCAGGCCACGGCCTGTGCGACCCGTGCAGGCGAGCCGCGGTGACCAGCGGCGCGGAGCGGTCTGACTACCAGTGATCGTGATGGAGAACCTGGTCGGCTCGACACCTGGTAGCTGTTCGCAGGTGTCAGCGGACGAGGGGCTGGAGCCCGCGCAGCATGAGGTTGCGGACTGTCGCGCCGCTGCGGGCGTGCGAGACGGTTCCGATCCGTCGTGACCGCGCCGCGATCTGCTGTGCCTTCTTGCGGCGCTCGCCGTCATAGCGACGCAGCGCGGCGGTGACGCCGTCGTCGCCGTCGTCACGGGTAGCAGCCGTCAGATGGTGCACGAGACTGATCGCGTCGATGATCGCCTCACATCCTCCTCTTCCGGCGTGCGGGGTCATGGCATGTGCGGCGTCGCCGAGCAGCGCGACCCGGCCGGCGACGAAACCGGGCAGCGGCGGGTGCAGGTCGTAGATCGGGTTGCGAAGAAGATCCGCCTCCTGGGCTGCGGCGAGGATGGTCGGAATGGGCTCGCGCCAGGCTCCGAACCGTTCACGTAGTCCGTCGAGTCCCGGGGTGTCCTGCGGCTGCGCACGGAACGCCGCGTAGAAGTTCGTCCTGCCCGGCTCCATCGGGGTGTTGCCGAACAGGGCGCCGTCACCCCACGTCTCGCCGTAGGAGCCCGACTCGAAGTCGACGGTGCCCCGGTAGCCGATCAGCCCGCTGTAGCGGGGTGTGGTGCGGTCGCCGAAGAACGTCTGCCGCACTGCGCTGCGCAGCCCGTCGGCACCGATCAGGACGTCGGTCTCGGTGAGTTGGGCGCGCAACGCGGCCTGGTCCGCCCGCACGCCGGTCCGGATGTCGATGTCGTTCGCGTGCGTCAGCAGGAGGTCCATCAGCGTGCGGCGGCTGATCAGGCGCACGCGTGGAGTGCGCGGTGAGTCCCCGGGTAGCCGGAGCAGCCGGCGGCCGTCGTGGCGGTAGATCGCCGCCTCGGTAACGGGCACGGACGCCTGGGAGAACTGGTCACCCAGGCCGATCGTCGCCAGCCCGTCCTGTGCTTCGGGCCAGAGGCCCAGGGCGGCGCCCACACCGACGACCCGCGGCCACCGCTCCCAGACGGTGACCGACCATCCCGCGTCCCGCAGGCCGATCGCGGTGCTCAGACCGCCGACGCCCGCGCCCACGATCAGTGCTTGCTTCGCCATGCCTCAAGAATACTACGCCTGTAGTAAAACTACAGTCGTCTCGTGTCCACCCAGCGCAGCCGACGCGAGGCGGTCCTTGATGCGGCGATCGAGGTGCTCGGCAGCGGCGGCTCCCGGGCTCTCACCCACCGCGCGGTCGACCGCCTCGCGGGCGTCGCGGAGGGCACCACCTCCAACTACTTCCGCACCCGGCAGGCATTGGTCGCAGGCGTGCTGGCCCGTATCGCCCGACGGGAAAGCGCACCGTCCACGAGCCCGGCCGCCGTACCGACCGACGCCGAGCAGCTCGTCGCCGTGATCGCCGAGCGGCTGCGGTTCCTGCTGGGCCCGGGCCGTACGCTGACCCTGGCGCGGCACGCCCTGTTCCTGGAGGCCGCGCTCGACCCGCGGCTGCGGCCCGATCTGCTGGCCGAGTCGGCGCCGTGGTGGGAACTGGGGGAGACGTTCCTCCGGGGATTGGGCGTTCCCGATCCCCGGACACGCAGTCGCCTGCTGTTCGCCTACCTCGACGGTCTGCTCGCCGACCAACTGGCCCGGCCGTCTGCCGACTTCGACCCGGCGGTGGCAGTACGCACGGTCATGCGCGGTCTGCTGACACCCTGACGAGGCGCAGCTGTCTGCTCGCCTGGAGAACCTGACTTCTACCTCGCGTGCAACGCATCCTTCCCATCGCCAGCGGTATTGATGGTTGGGGGGGTTCCGGAGGTCCGTGTGTCGAGATCGGCGTAGATCGGTGCGTGGTCGCTCCAGCGTTGGTCGTAGGTGGGTGCGCGGTCCACGGCGGTGGCGAGGAGTCGTCTGGCGAGGTGCGTGCTGGAGATCAGGTAGTCGATGCGCCAGCCGGTGTCGGTGTCGAAGGCCTTGCCGCGCCACGACCACCATGTGTAGGGGCCCGGTTGTTCGCCTGTGGCCTTGCGTACCAGGTCCACGAAGCGGTCCTCGGTGAACAGCTGGTCGAGCCAGGCTCGTTCCCGGGGAAGGAAACCGGCTTTCTTCAGGTTGCCTTTCCAGTTCTTCAGGTCGACCTCGCGGTGGCAGATGTTGAGGTCGCCGCACACGAGTAGGTGCCGGCCGTCGGCGGCAAGCTTTGTCATCCGTTCACGGATCGTGGCCAGGAAGCGGTATTTTTCCTCCTGTATCGGCGTGTCCGCTTCGCCGGTGTGGACGTACACGGACGCCACGGTGAGCAGTCCGGGATCGCTTTCCAGGGCGAAGTCCGCCTCCACCCATCGGCCGGTGCCGGTGAAGTCGCCGAGCCCGGTGCGGACAGCCGTGGGAACGATCCGGGACAGGATCGCGACTCCCGCCCGGCCCTTCGCCGCCCCGGCCTCGTGGACGATGTGCCAGCCGGGCCCGACCAGGTCCGCCAGGATCGTGTCGTCGGCGCGGACTTCCTGGAGGCAGAGGATGTCCGGGTGGCGGGCTTCCAGCCACGCGTCCATTCCCCGCCGCCTGGCGGCGCGGATGCCGTTCACGTTGACCGTCGCCACCCTGAGCACAGCGCCCTCGTCTCCTCGTCAGCACGTGGTCCGTTCCATCGCGTTGTGCACCATGGAAGCAGGCCGGCGAAGCGGAGGATCGGCTGCCATCGTCACCCGCGGGGCCGATCAGTCCTCGAGGTGGGACTCGACCTCACGGACACCCGCCCGTGCGCGGCGCCGTTGCCACAAGGTCACCGCGGCGCTCGTTGCCGAACCGGCGACCTTCGCCACCAGGAATCACGCCAGTTTCGCTTCCGACTGCGCCGATGGGTGAGTTACTTCACGCATCCATATCCCGACGATCTCGATGTGAGAGGAGTCGTCGGAGGCAGTCTCCGATTTCAGGTGCACTTCAGGTCAACGGTCGCGCGGCGCGTCGGTCGCAGGCGGCCTGCGAGCAGCATGCGGAGAAAGCCGTTCTCCGTCCCGAGCGTGTGTTCATGCGCTACTTCCGCTTGAGGAACGAACTGCTCACGTCGGAGGCGGGGACTTCGTCCATACGGATCTGATTGCGGCGGAACCTCCGGGCCAGGAACCACTGGGCGACGAGCAGGTTCGGCACCCAGCACAGGAACGGCACGGCATAGTAGGCCCGGTCGAACGCGACGTCATCGCTGGTGCCGGCCAGCCCGGCCTGGGCGGCGATCAGCACGGCCAGCCACAGCCGCAGGGTCACCGCCGCGTAGGTAAGGGCGAAGGCCCGGACCGCCCAGCGTCGGTGGGCGGGGACGTCGCGGCGGCGGATGGCCCGCCACGCCGCGACGGCGAAACTCATCCAGAGCAGCGCCAGCAGCCCGAAGCCGGGTACGCCGATCGGGCCTGCGACGTTCACCGGCGACAGCACGGCACCGGCTGTCCCGGCGACCACAATGGCACTCAGCGTAATCCGTCCGGCCATTCGGTGCAGCCCGCGCGCCCGGGCACGCACCCATGCGGAGAGCTGGATCGGCGACAGCAGCAGGGCCGTCCCCCCGAACACGATGTGCAGGTAGAACGCGGCCTGGATGAGCGTCGACCGGTCTGCGTAGTTCGGCGCGAGCCGGCTGTCCTGCTCGGCCAGGGTCGTCAGCGACGTCGTCAGGTACGGAAGCGGGGCGAACACCGCGATCGCCACCGCGCTGAGCGCGAACCACCAGACGGCGGCGGTGCGGCCCCAGCTCCGGCCGCGGCCGGGTACAGGGGCGGAAGTCAGGGCGGACATCGGGTTCCTCCGGGACAGAGCTCAGGAGCGGACGTGGGGCAGGCAGGTGGGGCAGCTCCGGAAACCGCGTGGACAGCCGCGGACAGGCTGCGGACGGACCATGGACGGATGCGGACGGGCCGCCGGACGGGCCGCCGGACGGGCCGCGGATGCCCGGTCCACGTCGAGCGGCCGGCGCCTGGGAAAGGGTCTCCGGGCGGGGCGCCGGCGGTCGACACCCTGGCGGGTCACGGCAACCCGCCCCGCAGGACTCCCGGGCTCACCCGCGCGGGTGACACGGGCTGCCCGGCATGGGGATCGCGTGCCGGAGGCCAGGCCGGCCACCATGGTGTGTGTGTTCTCAGGGTTGGTCGCTTCTGATGTCCTGTCCGTCGCCGCCGTCTCCGCCGACTCGTTGGGTCGGGAGGCCACCGCCTCCCCGGGGGCTCGGCGCGGGCGCACGCTGTGGCGCGCGCGTCCGCACCGGGCCGATGTCGGGCTGGCGGTCGGGCTGGCGACCGTGACGATCGCCGCGACCCTGGTCTCGTCCGGTCAGGCGCCGTACCGTGCGCTGGACGCGGTCGCGCTGATGCTGGCCGCGATGTCCGGGCTGGCGCTGGCGTGGCGTCAGGCCGCGCCGCTCGTCGCGACGGCGGTGACGTCGGCGATCGTCGCGGGCAACGCCGCGGCCGGCTACAGCGTCGTGGCCGTCCAGTGGCCGCCGTGGCTGGCCCTGTTCGGCTGCTTCTCGCTGGGCGGCCGGGGTACCCGGACCGCAGGCGTCGCCATGTGCGCCGTGGCCGTCGGTGGCTACGCCCTGTTCGACCGCGGTGGCCTGCCGGTCGAGGCCATGGCCGGGATCGCAATGACCTTTCTCATCGCGACAGTCGGTGGCGACGCGGCGCGCAGCCGCCGCGCGGTCGCCGCGGCGCAGCACGCCCGGATCCGCGGCGAGGCGCGGGAGCAGGCGCTGGCCACCGAGCGGCTGCTACACGAGGAACGGGGCCGGCTGGCGGGCGAGCTGCACGACGCGCTGGGCCACACCGTGAACGTGATGGTGTTGCAGGCTGGCGTCGCGCGGCGGCTGTTCGCGGACAACCCGGTCTTCGCCCGACAGGCCCTCACCGACATCGAGAACATCGGCCGCGAAGCACTGGGCGAGCTGGACCGGATGCTGCGAGTGCTGCATCCGCAGCCGGACCCGCGGCCGGCAGATCCGCGCTGGGAGAACTCGCAACCGGGCGACGGATGTCCCGGCAGGGGGGATGACGGCGCGGACGACGTCGACGCCCAGGAGCGGCCGGCCGGCATCAGCGGCCTGGTGGTGCTCGTCGACCGGATCCGTGCCACTGGCCGAGCGGTAGATCTCGACGCGGCACCAGTGGATCTGTCCGCCGGCACCGAGCGGGCGCTGTACCGGATCGTGCGGGAGGCGCTGACCAACGCCGTCCGGCACACCCACACGGGACGGATCCGCGTCCAGGTCAGCCGGGTCGCCGACCAGATCCGGGCCGAGGTGTTCAACGAAGGCACCGGGTTCGCGTCCCCGGTGCCCGGCCGGGGACTGATCGGCATGCGGGAACGGGCCCGGCTCGAGGGCGGGTCACTGGAGGCCGGTCTGGTCGAGGGCGGCTTCCGGGTGCTGGCGACGCTCCCTGCGCACCCGGTCACCAGATCATGATCAGCGTGTTGCTGGCTGACGACGACCGCCTGCTGCGCAGCGGACTGCGTGCGCTGCTGGATGCCGAGCCGGACATCGTGGTCGCCGCCGAAGCGGCCACCGGCGAGGAGGCGGTGTTGGCGGCGCGTAGCCACCGCCCGGACGTCGTGCTCATGGACGTGCGGATGCCCCGGCGGGACGGGGTGTGGGCGACCGCCCAGATCGCCGCCTGGCCGCAGCCCCGGCCGCGGGTCCTGGTGCTGACGACGTTCGATATCGACAAGGTGGTTGAGGGTGCCCTCGCCGCCGGGGCTGACGGCTTCCTGCTCAAGCGGGCAACCCCCGAACAGCTGATCGAGGGCATCCGCGTGGTCGCCGCGGGCGATGCGCTGGTCGCCCCGGCCGTGACCCGCCGGCTGCTGGCCACGATCGCCAGCCGTCGCGCGCCGGACCGCGAGCTGCTGGCCCAGGCCGACCGGCTGACCGACCGGGAGACGGACGTGCTGCGGGCGTTGGCCGAGGGCCAGACGAACAGCGAGATCGCGGCCACCCTGCACGTGTCGGTGGAGACGGTCCGCACCCACGTGAAGCGGATCCTCAGCAAGCTCGGTGTCCGGGACCGTACCCAGGCGGTGGTGTGGGCCTACCGCACCGGATTCGTCGACATGACCACCCGCAACCCCTGATCCACGAGTCCGTTCTCGCCGACGCGCAGGCCGGCAGGCCCACCGAGCCCGCCGGGATCACACGGACTGCAGGCGAACCGAGCAGCACGCGTCGGCCACCGTGACACGGTCGGTTACGGTGGCGGCGTGGGCCTGCACCTGAGTCAGATCGACGAGGCGGACGAGCTGCTGACGAACGATCCGTTGGCCTTGCTGATCGGGATGGTGCTGGACCAGTAATGTTCGGAAAGGTGGAACGGCGCGGTCCTCTGATCTGGGGTTTCTCGCGCGGGGCTGCTGCCTCGTGATCGTCGAGCGCGGCCGAAGCCGGCCAGGCGGGCAGTGACTCACCCTGACCCCTCCCGCCCGGCAGGCACCGTGGACGAGCCACGCCGAGCTGACATACCGCGGTAGTT
The DNA here is from genome assembly GCF_023243055.1 of Frankia sp. AgPm24. Classification (NCBI taxonomy): domain Bacteria; kingdom Bacillati; phylum Actinomycetota; class Actinomycetes; order Frankiales; family Frankiaceae; genus Frankia; species Frankia sp. AgPm24. The sequence continues at coordinate 27,557 of NZ_JALKFW010000158.1, forward strand.
GCTACTCCGGTATTCTGGAGCGGTGAAGGTTGACAAGATGAGCGTCTCGTTCGACGGCGAACTGGGTGACGCGGTTCGGGACGCCGCCCGGCGCGCTGGCGTCGGGCTGTCGGCCTGGCTGGCGGCCGCCGCTGCCGCGAAGCTTCGAGCCGATGCCCTCGCCGAGTTCCTCGACTCGTGGGAGACGGCAAATCCGGCGTTGGCGCCGGAGGAACTGGCGCGGGCTGAGCGCGAGCTGGGCCTGCGCGCGGATCAGTCGGCGGCGTGAGCGCGCTCGTTCTCGACGCGGGCGCGTTCCTGGCTGTCGAGCGCGGCGATCGGGAGATGGTCGCCCGACTCCGGGTCGCGCAGCAGCACGACATCGGGCTACGGAGCAACGCCGTCGTCGTTGCCCAGGTCTGGCGGAATCAGGCCGGGCGGCAGGCCGCACTGGCCCGCCTGCTACGCGCGGTGGAGGTGTGCACCGTTGATGAGCGGACCGGCCGCGATGCCGGTGTGCTACTTGGCCGCGCCGGCACATCTGATGTGGTTGACGCGACGGTCGCCCTGCTCGCCCGTCCGGGCGACCGCATCCTGACCAGCGACCCCAAGGACATCACCCGGCTTGTTCAGGCGGGCGGCGTACCAGCCGTGGTGGTGCCCTGCTAGCAACTTCACCAGCCGGCTTCCCTTGGCCAGCAGCACGGCTGCGACGCCACCATCACCTGACTCACCTCATCTTGACGGGTAGGGCTCTCCGGCCGTTGCTGCGGTTCCTCGTCAGACCCGTCTTGACCCGCCGGCAACACCGCGACCGCGACGACTACCCGACCTACCGCACCAGCCCGCTCAGCCACGATCTCGGCAGTCGCCGCAACCCCGTCCGAGCCGGAGACGCCGCGCCTGACGGCCCACTTGGGAACGACACTCGGCTCTTCGACCTGTTCCGCGGACCCCACTTCACCGTGTTGACCTTCGGCAACCGATCAGCCACCACCGGCGAGGCCGCCCACCTGCACGCCCATACGGTCCTACCGGCGGGGTCGGCGGCGCCCGCCGAGGCATGCATCGACACCACAGGCCTGACCCACCGCGGCTACGGCGCCCGTAACGGCACCCTTGTCATCGTCCGACCCGATGGGTACGTAGGGCTCGTCGCCCACGACCCGCGTCCAGACACGCTACGCAACTACCTTGCCCAGGTCCGCCTACTACCGCTGCCGGCGCCCGGAGGTGCCCCGGCAGCGAGGCCGTAGCCCGCCCGCCTTCCCCTGGCCGCGCCTTGTCACCAAAATCGTGTGGCTGTGAGCGGATGGGCGCGTAGGCAACTTTGGTCCCGCGAGCGTCCGCGCCCTGACTCGGTTTGGATGCGCAAGCGGAGCCCCGTGTTCCGCTTGCACATCCAAACACCGCCACTACCCACCAAGCCAGGACGGCCCCGAGGAGCGCCTCGTTGGCGGTCTGCCACTCAGTCGAAGCAACGCGCCGACGGCGAATCCGACCATCGTCGCGAGCACCGACGACCCCACGAGACTGCGCCCGTGACCGGGAGCAACGAGCGTACACGGACACCAGCGAACGAACCCCCGGTGAACTCTTAATCCGCTGGATGGGTCGCCGAGCTGCAGGAGGTGTGAGCGATCCAGCCATGGCACGATGATCTGATCAGCACCCCGCCGCGAGCGCGGCTGGCCCGTGCGCATCACCGCGACGACATCGCTGATGACGTCCATCCTCAACCCCAGTCAGCTCCTCCAGAGACGATCGGGTATGGATCGAGGACGTTCACGCATGGTCCGTCCTCGATCTTCGCCTTACGTTTCGGCGTGTGCAGGCTATGCGAATCCACGGATACGGCGACGCGGCCGTCATCCGCCGCGACGACATCCCGCCGCCGGTCCCTGGCCCTGGTGAGGTGCTCATCCAGGTCGCGGCGACCTCGTTCAACCCTTCCGAAATCGGAGTGCGCTCCGGGATGCTGCGCTCCCTGTTCCCACTCGATCTGCCGCACACACTCGGCTGGGACGTCGCCGGTACGGTCGTCGAGGTCGGCAGCCGGGTCCGCACGCCTGCCGTCGGCGACCAGGTCGTTGGCCTCCTGGCCGGGGGTGCCGCGGCTGAGTACGTCTCGGCCGCCGCCGATGCTCTGGTACCGGCTCCGACTTCCATCCCGCTTGCCCACGCGGCCGCCCTTCCCGTCGCTGGCATCACCGCCTGGCAGGCGGTGTTCGAGCACGGCCGCGTCGCGCCTGGGCAGCGGGTGCTCATCAACGGTGCCGGCGGTGGCATCGGCGGGTTCGCCATCCAGCTGGCCAAGCACGCCGGAGCACACGTCATCGCCACAGCCAGTCCGCGCAGCACCGCGGCGGTCCAGCGGCTCGCCGCCGACCAGATCATCGACTACACCGCCCGTTTCATTGCCGACGGGCTCGATCGGCCGGTCGACGTGGTCCTCAACCTCGTCGCGCTGAGCCCGCCACAGGCCGCCACCCTGGTGCCGCTGGTCCGGCGCGGCGGCGTTCTCGTTTCCGTCACCACCCCGATCGAGCCACCGACCGGTGTCCCCGTGACGGCCACGCACTTCGTGGCGCGGAACGACACAAGCCAACTCGCCGCACTGGTCAAGCTCGTCGACGCCGGCGCCGTCCGTGCGGACATCGCCGCCACCCGTCCGTTCGCCGATCTCGCCTCAGTACACCGCGAGGCCGAGGCCAATCGAACCCGCAGCAAAATCATCATCATTCCGTGACGAGGTTCCCCGGGGCCATCACCGGCCACGAAGGACTACGCCGGCTGCACGGCGATCCGGCAGACGTCCCCATGGCCGCCCGACGCAGTCGGCTACGGTGATGGCGTGGGACTGCACCTGAGCCAGATCGCCGAGGCGGACGAGCTGCTGACGAACGATCCGTTGGCGTTGCTGATCGGGATGGTGCTGGACCAGCGGGTATCGGAAAGAACGAGCGAAATGGTGTCGTAGGCCCAGGCTCCGAGCCGTGATGTCTGGCAGGGATGGCGGTCACCGGACTCCGTTGTCCCCACCAACATGCGGATGCCCGCTCTGAGCCGGGATCGGGCTCATGGTAGTCGGTCATGGTAGTCGGCCTGAGTGGTACCATGATTGCATCCTGATGCGTCGAAGGCATCCTGATGGGGAGTCATGGACCGCGAGACAGTGGCCCGTACGATCGGCGACCTGGCTCGGCTCGGCAACGACAACTACCGGTTCGAGATCAAGAAGGCCAGGGGCGGCATGCCCCAGTCGTTGCACGAGACGATCAGCGCATTTGCGAATGGTGAGGGCGGGACAGTCCTTCTCGGTGTGGATGAGAAGGCGGCCTTCGCTGTTTCCGGACTCGCAGATCCGCGGTCAATTAGCGATAGTTTCGTCACCTTGTGTCGCTCTATGGATCCGGTGGTCGCGCCGTTGGTCGACATTGTGGACATGGGTGGCCCGAAGGTTCTCTATGCCTACGTGCCCCCGATTCCGCGGGACCGTCGGCCCTGCCATCTGGCGCGGCTTGCTCCGTGGGACGCATCCTTCGTCCGTATGTCGGACGGCGACCGAAAGCTATCGGCATACGAGGTCCAGCTCCTCCTCGAGAACCGGGCCCCGGCGCGGCACGATGCGTCCGTCGTGCCGGAGGCAACACAGGATGATCTCGACTCGCAACGGCTACGTGCCTTCGTCGCCCGGGTTCGGGAGCAGCGGAGCGTTTTCGAGACAAGGTCTGATGTGGAAGTCCTACGTCTTCTGAACGTGCTCCGAGAGACCGACGATGGTCCTCGGCCCACACTCGCCGGCCTACTAGCATTCGGAATTTATCCGCAGCAGTACTTTCCGCAACTGAACGCCACGGTGGTCGTCTTCCCGACGCCTGATCCGGCCCGGCCAGGGCCGCGCGGGGAGCGGTTTCTGGATAACCGTTCCGTAGACGGTCCGATACCTGTGATCGTCCGTGATGTTATAGGAATCCTGAAACGACACATGAAACGGCGCGGCATTATCACCGGACTGTTCCGTGTTGATGAATGGGAGTATCCCGAGGAGGTGCTCCGGGAGACTCTGGTGAACAGTCTGGTGCACCGCGACTACTCACCGTCAGCCCAGGGTGCCCAGATTCAGGTAGAGCTCTACCCTGACCGATTGCAGATCCGGAACCCGGGCGGACTCTTCGGGCCGGTGGGTCTACGAGAGCTTGGACTCGGCACAGTGCCACCGTCATCGCGCAATTCTGTCCTGCTCAAGATCCTGGAGGATACCCCGCTTGATCCGGGCCGGACAGTGTGCGAGAACCGAGGCACCGGTATCGCGCGCGTCCGGGCGGCGCTCGCTGAGGCGGGCATGGAGCCACCGGTCTTCGAGGACGACATCGCGACCTTCACCGTCACAATCCCCAATCACGCGCTGCTCGACGAGGACACCAGGGACTGGTTGTCCACGTTGAACATCGCCGGACTCACGGGTGCGCAGCTCACCGCGCTGGCGCTCACTCGACGCGGGGAGACCTTGACCAACGTCAGCTACCGGGGTGCGACCGGCGTCGCGGACAGTCGAACCGCGACCACGCAGCTCAAAGAACTGCGCGCACGCGGCTTGCTGGTGCAGGAAGGAGACCGGGGAAGCGCCACCTACCGGCTGAGTCCCCACGCCGGCCGGGCAACGAAGCAGCTCGACCGCGGCCGGACACAGAATGACCTTGTGCTGGCCGTGTTGACCAGGACACCGGTCAGCCGCGCCGAGATCGCTCGCCAGGCCGGTCTTACCGACGAGCAAGCTCGCCAGACGCTCGCGCGGTTGCGTCGGATCGGGCAGGCCGAGTTGGTAGGGGCGCCCCGATCCCGGAACGCGCTGTGGCGACTGGCTGATCCATCGCATCACGGCGGCTAGCCGATGCGCCAGCGGAGCGTCCGCGTCTCCCTCCCCACCCAGCTATTGATCAATGGTCGGAGGTGGGCGTCTACGAGGTGTTCCGGGACGACGCCGACTGCACGGAGATCCGCCCGGCAGCGCGACGGCCGCTGCTGGGCGGTCGGTTACGGTGGTCGCGTGGGACTGCATCTGAGCCAGATCGACGAGGCGGACGTGCTGCTGACCAACGACCCGCTGGCGCTGCTGATCGGAATGGTGCTCGACCAGCAGATTCCTCTTGAGCGGGCGTTCGCTGCTCCCCATGAGCTGACCCGGCGTCTTGGACAGCCGTTGGACGCGGAGGAGCTGGCGAAGCACGACCCCGACGCGTTCGGCGCGATCTTCTCCCAGCCGCCGGCGCTGCACCGGTTTCCCGGGTCGATGGCCAAGCGGGTGCAGGCCATGTGCCAGATCATCGTGGACGCCTACGACGGAGACGCGGCCCGGGTGTGGACGACTGCGGCCGACGGCAAGGAGCTGTTGAAGCGGGTGGCGGCGCTGCCGGGGTTCGGTACGCAGAAGGCCAAGATTTTCGTGGCGCTGCTGGGCAAGCAGCTTGGCGTGACCCCGCCGGGGTGGCGGGAGGCGTGCGCGCCGTTCGGGGACGAGGGCAGCTTCCGTTCAATCGCGGACATCATAGACGTCTCCACTCGCGACCAGGTCCGCGAGTACAAGAAGCAGATGAAGGCCGCCGCCAAGGCGGGATCCGCCTGAGCTGCGGCGTTGCCCGGAGGGCCGGTTGGGTAGCGGGAGTCCAGGAACGTCGGCCTCGGCCGTCAGCGGCGGTCGATCCAATCGGCTGCGTCCGCCAGGATTCGATGGATGGCCAGCAGATTCGGTGCCTCATATATGAAGAACCTGGCTGGGTTGTAGACCCAGCCAGCCGAGCGCGAGCCTGAAGGGCTCCGGTCGGGGCTTGTACGCGCGGGCATCCTCGCTTGTCACGATGAGATCGACCCCGATATCATTATGGCTGATCGCCTCCTCAAAATCGGCGCGGTCGATGTTCGACACGATACAGACCGGCAGTGCGATCTCGCCCAGGAATGCCGTGGCCTCCTGGAACAGGGTCGGCTGCCGCCAGTATGCGAACATCTGCCTACTCAGTGTCTCCTCGTCGGTCGCCGATCTGAAGCGCTGGATCGTTTCTCGAAGCGACTGCCGTTCCAGGGCCCGCTGGGTAGCGAAGGAAGGCCCCGCGGACACCGTGCACAAACGCGAGTCATCTATGTCAGGCCAGGGACCAGGTCAGGCCAGGGACGGCGGAAGCGCGGGCGCGGCGAGTAGCCCGCTGGTGATGGCGCGTAGCGCCGCGGCGAGTCGATGACCCTCGTTGTTTTCCAGCAGCCGCAGGATCGGGTCGCTGTGCAGCGAGCTGAGCAGGACGTGAGCGACCAAGTCCGCGTCGAGGTCCGCTCGTTCCTCGGCGATCAGTGCGCTGATGTGGGAATGCCACACGTCGTACACCGGCCGGGCCTCGTCCGTCGCCGCGTGGCCCGGCTCGGTCGTCTTGGTCGTCAGGTCCGGAACGTCAGCGCAATGAGTGCCGGTGGTGGAACGCTCGACACTTGGCAGAGCGGCACCGAGCGCGGCGACCAGCCCTTTGTTTCGGCCGACAATCTCGACGACAGCATCCAGAAAGGCGTAGAGGCGCTCGTGGGCTGACGCTCCGGGGCCGAGCGGCGGCGGCCCGCTGGCGATGGATTCGTTGAGGGCGAACGCCCGTTCCTGCATCACGGCCATCAACAGATGTCCGCGGGAGCCGAAACGGTGAAAGACGGTGCCCTTCCCGACGCCGGCCGCGCGGGCGATCTGTTCCATCGTGATCTTCTCCGGTCGGTGCCGGGTCAGCAGGTCCTCTGTCGCGGCCAGGATCGCGCGCCGGTTGCGCGCGGCGTCGGCGCGCTCCCGCCGCTGGTCGCTCATCAGATCCTCCTCGAAGCGGGCGTCCACTGGGTCGCACGCTAGCTGATCGTGCTCCCGGTCCTGCCTGTCGTCGACACCAGGAGGGGACGCCCGGACACATGGTGAAGCGGGGCGAGCTTCGGAGCGCTGCCGGTGCCCGGCCGACCAGATCGATCGTCGGCGGGCCGCCATCGACAACTGGACTCAGGGTCCAGTAACATGACGTCGCATTAACTTGACCGCTACTCCACTTAACTGTGTTGTCGGGAGGCTTCCATGCGCCGGATTCGCTACTACTCCTACGGCGGCCCCGAGGTCCTGACGGTCGAGCAGGCCGATATCCCCGTGCCCGGGCCTGGCCAGGTGCTGGTGCGAGCGAGTGCGATCGGCGCGAACTTCGTCGACACGTTGCTGCGTCGCGGCCCGTCGAGCGGACCGATCTTTGACCGTCCGTTGCCGGGCCGGCTCACCGGCGACGTGGTCGGCACGGTCGAGGCCGTCGGCCCCGGAGTGGCTGTGGACCAGCCGGCCAGCCTGGTCGGCCGGCGGGTGGCGACCCTGTCCGAAGACGCCTTCGCCGAATATGTGGTGGCCGACCTCGACTGGCTCGCCGAGGTGCCGAGCGGCCTCGACGTCGGTGCGGCGAGCACGCTGCCCTTGGGCGGCCCGACGGCGCTCGGTGCGTTGCGCGCCGGGCACCTCGCGCCGGGGGAGACGGTGCTCGTTCATGCCGCCGCCGGCGGTATCGGCCATCTCGCGGTGCAGCTTGCGAAAGTGCTCGGTGCGGGCCGGGTCATCGCCACCGCGGCCGGTGCGGCGAAGCTCGACTTCGCCCTCGACCATGGTGCCGACGTCGCCATCGACTACTCCGCGGACGACTGGCCCGACCAGGTGGGTAAGGCCGCGCCCGACGGGGTCGACGTCATTCTCGACTCGATCGGCGGCCAGACCCTGCTACGGGGTCTCGACCTGCTGGCACCGCTGGGCCGTACGGTCGTGTACGGAGTTGCCTCCGGCGACTTCCGGGAGATTCCGGTGACCAGCCTGTTCGCCCTGCGCTCCGTCGTCGGATTCTCCCTGCTCGCCTGGCGGGCGGCAGACCCGGAGGCTGGCCGTCGTGACGTGGCCGAGATCGCCGGGCATCTGGCCGCCGGCCGGCTGCGCACGACCGTGCATGCCTGCCTTCCCCTCGACGAGGCGGCCAGCGCGCACCGCATGTTCGAGGAACGCGCTCACCGTGGTCGCATCCTCCTTCTTCCGTAGCGCCTGCGGTCGCATCCGCGCCCTGACGACGCGAGTCGGAGCGCGGGCATCCATCGTGTGCCGGCGTTTCGCCGACTCTCCATGCCGCCCGGCGAGTTCGTCAGGCCTTGCCTGTCGCGGGGCCGGTGGTCGGGACGGCCGAGCCGGCGGCCGCGACAAGGGCCGCGACCAGGGCGTCGCCGCTGTAGGCGATGCCGCCGATGCCCCAGCCGCTGTCGGGGGCGTTCAGAATGTTGACCCAGGTGTCCGCCCGGTCGTGGTCGTCGACCGTGAGCGCGTCGACGATGTCGGTCGCCGCGGTGATGAACGCCGCGCGGCTGGCCGGTTCCGGTAGACCGATGTTCGGCAGTTTGAGCTCGACCATGACAACACGCCGGTTGATTCCCCCCGCGTAGATGTTGCCTGGGTCCAGGATCTGCACGGTGCCGCCGACGAGGGCGGTCAGGAACTCGTTGCCGGCGGCACCGCTCGCCTCGACCAGAGCAGTGGTCAGCCGCGGCAGGATCTCCCGCTGGCCGATGTCGGTGAGCTCACCATGAGGCGCGGTGACGGTGATGGGCACGGATGGACCTCCAGAGATACGCTAGGACGTACGTACTAGAAGAACCCTGGCATAGGATGGTCGTACTAGTCAAGCCGAGAGGAGCTGCCGCGTGGCCGACACGCGTGGCCGGATGGTCGCCGCCGCCGTGGACGCGCTGCAGCGGCAGGGCGTCGCCGGCATGTCGTTCACCGATGTTCTCCGGGACAGCGGTGCCGCCCGCGGTGCGATCTACCATCATTTCCCGGGCGGCAAGGCACAGCTTGTCGCCGAGGCGGCTGAGCGTAACGGTGCGGATGTGCGCGCGGCCCTGGCCGCGCTGCCGGCCGGCGATCCGGTGACCGTGGTCACGGCGTTCCTGGATGCCGTCCGGCCGGTGCTTGCCACCTCCATGACCGGCGGCGGCTGCGCCATAGCCGCGATCACCGTCGGCGCCGGGGGGCGTGACCTCGGCGCGGTTGACCTCAGGCGGATCGCCGCCGCCATCTTCGCGTCGTGGAGCCAGGCCCTGACCGACCTGCTGGAGTCCGCAGGCCTACCGGGCGCCGAGGCCGCGGACCTGGCCACCACGTTGATCACGCTGCTCGAGGGGGCGCACGTCATGTGCCGTGCCGCCGGGAACCTCGATCCCTTCGAGCAGGTCGCACGCACCTCTGTGGCGCTTGTCCGCGGCAGGTACAGCGCCGGTGCATGATCGATGCGGCTCCGACGGGTACGGGGGGCTACCAGGGGACGGGGGTGCCGTCCCAGGAGAAGAAGCCTCCGGTCGGGCCGTCGTCGGGCAGCAGGGCGAGGCGGACGGCCCCCGCCGCGCCCTCGGCCGGGTCGCCGGCGCGGGACGAGGCGCGCGCCGGCCCGTTCAGGTCGGTGCGCCGCGCGCCGGGGGCGAGTGCGTTGACTTTGAACCCGTCGTCGGTCAGGGCGTTGGCGTAGAGCACGGTGAGCTCGTTCAGCGCCGTCTTGGACGAGCGGTATGCGCCCAGAGCGCCCGTCGGCCCGCTGGCGAAGGCGATGATGCCCTCGGCCTGGCCGGTGGAGGCCGCGAGGGAGGCGGCGCCGCTGGAGATGTTCACGATCCTGGGATGCGCGGAGCGCCGCAGCGCGGGCAGGAACGCGTTGGTGACGGCTACCACGCCGAACACGTTGGTCTCGTAGATGCGGCGGAACGTGTCCGGGTGCTCCTCGGTCACCGGCCTCGGGTCGACGGAGGAGATGCCGGCGTTGTTGACCAGGATGTCCAGGACGGGCACCTGCTCTGCCGCCGCTGCGATGCCCTCGGGGCTCGTCACGTCGAGGACGAGCAGCCGCGCGTCGCCGTCGATGTCCGCGACGGCCTGCCTGCCCCGCCCGGGGTCGCGCGAGCCGACGTACACGGTGTGCCCCGCCGCCGCGAGCTGCCGCGCAATGTCCTTGCCGATACCCTTGTTGGCTCCTGTGACCAGTGCGATCAGGTTGTCCATGTGATCCAGGGTGCCCGGGGCCCGGTGCCGCATCCAGGCACCATCAGTACGAGGCTGAGCGGCCGGGCGGGGCGGTTCGAATGGCGGGGCGGATGGCACGACAGGGACTGGCCAGCTTTCTGCGTGACCGGCGGGAGGCACTGCGCCCGGCGGACGTGGGCCTGCCGAGAGGTGCTCGTCGGCGTACGCCGGGCCTGCGGCGTGAGGAGGTCGCGGCGCGGGCGAACATGTCGGCGGAGTACTATGCGCGCCTCGAACAGGCGCGCGGGCCGCGGCCGTCGGCACCGGTCCTGGACGGCGTCGCGGGCGCGCTGCGGCTGACACGCGCGGAGCGGGCGCACCTGTTCCAACTGGCCGGCGTAGCCCTGCCGGCCCCGGCCGGACCGCCGCGCCGGGTCCGCCCTTACGTGGCGAGCCTGCTGGAGCGGATGCCGGAGACCGCGGCGATCGTGACGGCGGCCAGCTACGACGTGATCGCGTGGAATCCCCTGGCGGAGGCGCTGCTGGGGGGCCTTCGCGACCGGCCCAATCTCGCCCGGCGCCGCTTCCTGCCGGGCGAGGAGGCCCTGACCACCGGCCACGAGGAGTTCGGTGAGATCGCCGTCGCGCGGCTGCGTGCCGCGGCGGATCGCTATCCGGGCGACCAGGCGCTCGCCGCGCTGCTGGCGGAACTGCGCTCCAGCAGCGCGGAGTTCACCGAGATCTGGGACACCCATCCGGTGCGTGTCCCCGGCCACCGGACCAAGACGGTGTTCCACCCGCAGGCGGGCCCGCTGCGTGTCCACTGCGATGTGCTCACCGTCCCGGATGACGACCAGCAGGTCGTCTTCCTCACCGCCGCGCCGGGCTCCCCGAGCGCCCGCGGCCTGCGGCAGCTGGCCGTGGGCAGTGTCGCGGGCGGTGGGCAGTAGACGGCCTGCCGGCGCCGGACCGTCTGGGGAGACCTGGTCAGAGATTCTTGATCAGGCCGCCGTCGATCAGGTATTCCACCCCGGTGATGTTCGTGGGCGAGGCGAGGAAGGTCACCAGCCGGGCACCCGCGCAGGAGAAGACCAGGTTGAAGGTGTCCGTTCCTAGGGAAGGCCGCCGGGAGCCACTGTTCCGGTCTCGTAGGCGATGACGACAAGCTGAGCCCGATCCCGGGCGTGGAGCTTGGCCAACAGGCGGCCGATGTGTGTCTTGACGGTGGCCACACCGACGAACAACGTCGCGGCGATCTCCGTGTTGGACTGTCCGGAGGCGACTTTCACGAGAACCTCCAGCTCGCGCTCGGTAAGCAGATCATGAAGGTTTGTTCGGGCCGCCACGGGCCGCGGCTGACGCACGAACTCGGCGATGAGCCGCCGGGTGAGGGCGGGTGTCAGCAGCGCGTCTCCGCGGGCCACGATTCTGATCGCGGCGAGGAGGTCCTCCGGCCGGGTGTCCTTGAGGATGAAGCCGCCGGCGCCTCCTCGCAGCGCTTCGAAGACATGCTCGTCCTGGTCGAAGGTCGTCACCACGAGAATGTGCGGGGTGGCGGTCTCGCTCCCGGACATGAGGACCCGGGTGGCCTCCAGGCCGTCCATGATGGGCATGCGGATGTCCATGAGCACGACGTCGGGCAGGAACTGCCTGGTCAGTCGCACGGTCTCCACACCGTTGCCGGCCTCGGCCACCACCGTGAGATCGGGTGCCGATGCGACCAGCGCCCGCAGACCGGCTCGGACGAGCGCCTCGTCGTCGGCGATCAGCACACGGATCCGGCTGCGCCGGCCCGGCGCGTCGTCGTGTTCGGCCCCGGTCATCACACCTGATCCGCCGCGTCGTCAGCTGGCTCTCGGGTAACCGGGTGATCCGCTGGAAAGCGGGCCACGACGGCGAATCCGCCTTCGTCTCGAGGCCCGGCGGTGAGCGTCCCGCCGAACAGCTCCGCCCGCTCCCGCATCCCGATCAGACCGAGCCCGCCGCCCTGGCTATGGGATCTGTGGCCCTGGGGTTGGTGGACCCGGCCGTCGTCGACGACGCTGACGACCAGTTCCCGGGGTTCGTGGTGAACCTCGACCTGCGCGCGGGTCGCGCCAGAGTGCTTCACCACGTTGGTCAGCGCCTCCTGCACGATGCGATAGGCGGAGGTCTCCAGGACCGGAAGGTAGTCGCGAGCCTGGCCGCTGCCACGGTAGGAAACCCGCAGACCATCGTGACGCAGGCCGGTGACCATCGGTTCCAGGTCGCGCAGCGTCGGCCCCCCGTCCCGCTCGGCACCGCTGGACGGTCCCGAGGTCGGGTTCGCCTGGTTCGGGGCCGCCGGTCCGGTCCCGTGCCGCGTCTGGCGCAGGACGCGGCGCACCTCGTCGAGAGCTGACCGGCTGGTGGTCTCGATCGCGATCAGCGCGTCCCGTGCCTGCTCCGGCTGCTCGTCGAGCAGCAGCCGGGCCACTCCCGAGCGGACGGCGATCATGCTCAGCGTGTGCGAGACGACGTCGTGCACGTCCCGGGACACCCGCAGCCGCTCCTCCGCCCGGATGCGGCGCTCCCGTTCGGCAGCCTCGCGTCGGCTCTCCCACGCGAGGCGACGCCGATAGTCGCGCCGGACGCGCAGGGTGTCGCCGAGCAGCCAGGCAGGCGCGGCGACCAGGACCTGGACGACGTTCTGATCCTGATCGGGATGCAGCGGTATCGCGACGGCAGCGGCCACCGCCGTCGCGATCGCGGCCGCGGCGCACCAGAACAGCGAGCGGCGCCGCGGGCATCGATCGGCGACGACGAAGACGGCAAGGGCCAGCACGGGTCCGGCGTTGCTCACGAACGGCGTGAAACGCACCCCGAGCAGGCTCGCGGCACATTCGACCGCGGTGACGCCGACGAGTGCCGCGACCGGCCATCGCCGACGTACAACCAGGGGCGTCACGGCCAGAGCGCCGAACAGCACGACGTGCGTCGTCGACCCGTAGGCGGCCGGGCCCGATCCGACGGCCACGCCCGCCGCGCCCGGCAGGGTGAACGCGGCGAACGAGACCGCGGCGAGCGCGACGTCCCATGCGTCGACCCGATCTCGCCGACTCGGCCACCCCGGCCACCCCGGCAGGCGGCGGCTGTACCCGGAGGTACCTGCCGGGTCCGCGGATCGCGGTGTGGGTACCGATGTCCCGTTCACCATGTGGGTGACGGTAGACGCGGGGCTCGGTCCTCGGCGTCGGTCCGGAGTCGGACCATCGTGGTCATCCCCGGGTCGGACGCGGCGGTCGACCCGGGTCCACGGGTGGAGCCGAAGTCGAGCCTGTGGCCGGACGACGGCGCGCGCTGTCCACTCGACAGTGAGAGCCATGAAATTGGCTGCCATGAAATCGACCGGCAGGTTCTCGACGTCACCCGCCGGAACGGAGATCCGCACCGCCGCCCGGCAGGTGTCCGTACCGCTCGTGGGATTGTGTGCGGTCTTGCTGGCCGCGGGCATTACGACCGGTGGCGTGAGCTACCTCCACCGCTCACCGGTCCGGGCCGAACACAGCCCTGGTACCGCCGCGTGGTGGCCGCACCTGGGTGTGTTCGTGCTGTGCGTGGCCTTTCTCGGTGGATCCTGGCTGCGCCGCCGCTGGGTCCGTTCGCTCGGCGACGGCGGGCTGTTTCTGCTGGCACCACTCGGCCGGCCGGCGGCTCGCCGCGTCCGCCGCACGATCTCCGCCGCTCGTCGCCGGCCGGCCGTGCTCGCCCGGCTCGTTGCCGCGGTGCTTCCGGCAGCTCTGCTGCTGTACCTCAACTGGCGCGTGGGTGAGCAGGTTCTCGGCGGCCTGGACCCGAACTTCACCGTCAACGCCTGGGGCGGTCCGACCTATCTGGGCGCCATGGCCTGCCATTATCTCGACGCGGTGGCGATGGCCATCCCGGCGGTCCGGCTCCTCGACCGACTGCTGCTTCCCGGCGCCCCACCCCGATCCGCCCCGACCGCTGCCTGACCAGCGATGCGACGGCCGCGGGGGCGTAATACGCCGTGTTACGATGATGCTGTGCCCAACATTCGGTTCACGATCTCGACGGCCTCGGACGTCCAGGCCGCGATCAGGGCGCACGCCGAGGCGGCGGGCATGGACGTGTCCGCCTACATGATCGCGGCGGCCGTTGCGCAGATGGCGCGCGACGACGCCGCCGCGGCGACCTTCGCGGCGCTGGACGCACGTAACCGGACAGCCGCCGAGCAGAGCACCGACGTCCCCGAGGCGGACCTGCCTTCGCTCGACGCCCTGACGGTGGACGAGCAGGCCCTCGTCCACCGGGTGCTGGGCAGCGCGCTCGGATCGGATGCCGCGGGCGTCGCGTGATCGCCCGTACCGTCGTCTACGACGCCGGGATGCTTCTGGCACTTCTGCGGGGCAGCCCCGCGGCGCGGCTGCTCCACCATGGCCTACGCGCAGCGCCGCACCGGCCAGTCGTCATCGGCCCGGTCCTCGCCCAGGCGTGGCGACCGGACCCGAAGACGGTCCGTGCTTTCAGTCGGTATCTGACGGACTGCACCGTGCCGCAGACTCGGGAGGCCGCGCCACCCGTACGCGGCGCGGCGAGCGTCTCCGCTGGTTGCGTCGCCTGCGCCAGGACCTTCACCCTCGACTCGTACAAACGGGCCGGGGCCATGCTCACCGACGCGAGGCTTCCCACGAAGAAGCGGCCGGACGTCATCGACGCCCTGGTCGTCATCGCGGCCGCTCTGCACGGTCCGGCCCAGATCCTCACCAGCGACCCCGCGGACATAGCTGCCTACACCGCCACACTCGACCGCGCGGACATCGTCGTCGAGTCGATCTGAGTCGCCTCGTCCCTCATGCGACGGTCGCTCTGCTCGCCCGTCCGGGCGACCGCATCCTGACCAGCGACCCCGAGGACATCACCCGGCTCGTTCGGGCGGGTGATGTGCCAGCCGCGGTGGTGCGCTGCTGACGGTCCTGCTGGCGCTGAGCGAACTGAGGCGGCGTAGACGTCGTCTGAGGTGGTGTTGTTCGGCGAGGCTGATGGTGGCGGCGATGGCTCGTCGGTAGGTCTCGGCCGCGTCGGCTGTTCTGCCGGCCCGCTCGAGGAGGTGGGCGCGTACGGAGTCGATGCGGGGCAGGCCGGGATGGTCGGCTTCCAGCGTGTCGATTCGGGCGAGGGCGACCTCGGCGCCGTCGACCATGGCCTGGGCGACGATGCTGTTGAGGGTGACCGTGGGGTTCTGGTGGCCGGTGACGATCCCAAGCAGCCGGTAGAGCGCGAGGATCTCGTCCCAGTCGGTGGCCGTGAGGTCGGGGGCTTCGGCATGCAGCGCCGCGATGCAGGCCTGGAGCAGGTAGGGGCTGGGTTCGGCACCCCGGGCGGTCTGTTCGACGAGTGTGATCCCTTCGCTGATCAGCTCCTGGTCCCACCGTGACCGATCCTGCTCAAGGAACGAGGCTGGGCCGACGCGTGCGCTGGGCCTGATGCCGCGCGCCTGAGGTGGCGAGGGTCGCGGGCGCTCAGCGCAACCGCGGCGTGAGCTCGTCGTTCTTCGAGGGCCCGAAGGTGGCCCGAAGGAGGAACCGCGCGTCGTCGTCTTCACCACGGAGGGGCGAATGCTCGAACGGCTCGTGCCAGGAATTTCCCACGACCACCACGCCGGGCGCCCGGGGTGCGGTCGGCTACGGTGATGTCGTGGGACTGCACCTGAGTCAGATCGACGAGGCCGACGAACTGCTGACCAGCGACCCGTTGGAGTTGCTGATCGGGGTGGTGCTGGACCAGCCAGTACCGGAACCATGGAGTGGGGACGTCCGAGACCGGGGGACGACCGGGTGAGTCTCTAGTCGCCGCCTGGCGGTATGACCCCGTCATCGGCGGCGAGCCGGCAGGATGTCAGAAATCCAAACATGCCCGTACCGTCCTTGTGTCGGAAGAAGTCCACCATCTCGGTGTTGAACTCGTGGCGGCGTGCGGCCGGGACACTGATGGCATCCATCCCCTGGGACATGAGGTGACCATTCATCATGTAGCGGGCGGTGCGCTTGTTGCCGTCGTAGTAGAACTGCTGAAGCGAGCCGAAGAGAAAATAGGCGATCGCCTGCTCGAACTCGGCGTCGATCTCGGCGGACAGGAATTCCAGCCCCCGCGAGAGGATGCGACGTAGGTTCTCGCCACCGCGCTCGGTAGCGGGTGGCAGGTAGCGACCATGCTGTCCGAGGCTGACGCCGGGGGTGAGAGTCTCCTTGCCCTCGCCGCGGAAGTGGCCCGACTCCAGTGCCTCGTCCCGGGCGAGCAGGAACTGGAGCCTGTCGGAGATCTCTTTGGAGAGCCGGAACTTGCCCGTGCTGACGAGCCGGGCGAGCTCGTTCGCCGCTTCGGCGAGGTTCAGGATCTGACGTTCGTCGCTGATCTTCCGCCCGCCAACGGTGATCCCGTCCAGGAGTGTCTGGACTTCGGGGTAGGTGAACGGGTTGCCCTCGAGCACCGCCGCGTCCCACACGTACTCTGGCAGCGACTGGCGAAACCGCCAGACGGCGCGCTCGACGGCGAACCGTGGAATGTCCCGCCGTACGGCGGACCGGTCCCAGATGAACCCCATCGCATCCAGCATCGCCTCGATCGTCGCCATGATCGCGCCTCCTCGGGGTCGCGCGCGACCGGCACGTGCCGCCAGCCATGTCTGTGATCCAACGATACGGCGACCGTGGCAGGCCAGGTCGGGGACGGTACTGGCAGAGTCGCGTGTTCGACCGACTTGTTGATCAAATGATGCGGGCGGGCTCCCCGCCCGGACTGGCTGCGCGGGCGGCGCGTGCGAGAGCCGCGATAGCCGGTGACGTGCTGTAGGCGGGCCAGGCGAGCAGCAGCGTGACGGGCTGCGCGTCGGCCACCGGGCACGCTCACGAGGTCGTGGCGCAGTGGCGTGGTCACGAAACGGGGGACCAAGGCGACGGTCTGGCCCAGCGCGACGAGTGGTAGCAGTTCGGTGGGGCTGCGTGCTTCGGGACCGGTGGATGGTCCTCGCTGCGGGTGCACGTTCTCGTCGTGAAGGTCGGCCATGCGCAGGCTCGTCCGTACGGCGAACGGGTGCGTAGCTGGTAGCACAGCCATGAGGGGTTCGGTCAGCAGCGGCTCGGTGTCGAGCCCGCTCAGGTCATCGGCCAGGCTGTAGACCAGTGCGGCGTCGGCGCGGCCGTCGCGCAGCAGCCGACCCCGGTCCGTTCGAAAGATCACCCGCACTGGCAGCGAGCATGGCTCGCATTCGCAGGCGGCGAGGATCGCCGGGAGCAGGCCGGCGTCCCCACCCGCCTTCATCGCCAGGACCAGGTGCGGATCATCGGCGCCCGCCCGCCGGGTACGCCGGGCCGCGGCATCGA
Source organism: Frankia sp. AgPm24 (assembly GCF_023243055.1). NCBI lineage: Bacteria > Bacillati > Actinomycetota > Actinomycetes > Frankiales > Frankiaceae > Frankia > Frankia sp. AgPm24. Next base: position 44,936 of record NZ_JALKFW010000158.1, read on the forward strand.
CCGCGTCCAGGGAGTGGCGCGCCTCGCGGGCCAGCAGCACCTGCCCTGCCGCATCCGGGCACCGTCAGTACGAGGCTGAGAGGCCGAGCGGTTCGGAGGGCTGTACATGGCACAGCAGGGACTGGCCAGCTTCCTGCGGCGCGAGGAGGTGCTGACCACCGGGCACGAGGCTTCGGCGAGATCGCCGTCGCGCGGCTGCGCGCCGCGGCGGATCGCTATCCGCACGACCCGGCGCTCGCGGCGTTGCTCGCGGACCTGCGAGTGGGCAGCGCGGAGTCCACCGCGATCCGGGACACCCATCCGGTGCGTGCCCCCGGCCACCGGACCAGGACGATGTTCCACCCGCGGGCAGGCCCGCTACACGTCCACTGCGACGTGCTCGTCGTCCCGGCGGAACAGGTACCAGCGAGCCCGGCGAATCCGCTCGACAGCTGTGAGGCAGCCGGTGCTTCTGCGTCCTGGCGGTCGGAGAAGCCGTGCATCATTGATTTGCCCCATGGCTGGGCTCAACGGCACGGCGGCCCGGTAGTTTCGGTTCTGGCGAGGTACTCAGCCGTGCGTGGACAGCGGTGGGTGGGCGACGGCGATACTGCCGAGGAAGTTCAGCGCCTGCGCCGCGGGACTTCCCGCGGCTGCTGTGTAGACGACCATGAGGTGATGGGCGGGGCCAGGAACGCGGAAGGTCTGGTAGTCGAGGGAGACCTCGCCCACCGCGGGGTGGCGGAAACGTTTGCGGCCGTGCGTCTTCTCGTGCACGTGATGCCTGGCCCACAATGCGCGGAAGGTGTCGCTGCTCAGCGACAGTTCACCGATCAGGCGCACGAGCCGCGGGTCGTGGGGTTGGCGGCCGGCGGCCATACGAAGGATGCCGACCGTGGTGCGGGCGGCTTCGTCCCAGTCGGGATGCACCTGCCTCGCGTCGGGGGCGAGGAAGATCTGGCGGGCCATGTTCCGCTCGTTCGGCGGCAGCCGGGGAAAGTCGGCGATCAGGGCCGCGGCCAGGTCGTTCCACGCCAGAACGTCACTCCGGTCGTTCATGATCATGGCAGGGGTGAGGACTGCTTCGACGACCTGCCGCAGGACGGCGGCACGCGGTGGCGCGCCCTGCTCGGAGGTACCGGCCGTCGGCACGGGGCGACGAGGCGGTCGGGCCAGGTCGTACAGATGAGTGCGTTCGGCGGGTCCCAGCCGCAGTGCCCTGCTGAGCGCGTCGAGGACCTCGTCGGAGGGGCGCCTGGCACGGCCCTGCTCGAGGCGTACGTAGTAGTCGGTGCTGAGGCCGACGAGCTCGGCGACCTCATCGCGGCGCAGCCCCGGCACCCGGCGGGTGCCGGTCCCGGGCAGGCCGACGTCCGCCGGGGTCACCTGCCCCCGCCGGAGACGGAGATACTCCCCCAGGGAATCGGCGATCATGAAGGTTGCGGCCATGTACTCAATGATGTGGCCGGGACGACGGTCGCGGTGGCCGACAGGGTGGCCCCGGTAGTCCCAGGGAACGGCTGTCTCTTCAACGTCCCGCGGCGGCCGTAAAACGATCGGGACATGTCCCAGCGTTCTCGTCCTGGATCTCGATCGGATCCTCATCCGCCCACCGCGGTGGCACCGAGCATCGGGGCCGCCGGGCCCGAGGCGCGCCAGCGAGCCGCCGATCATGGCGGCGGCTACCGGCTCACGGTGGCCGCGGTCGGCCTCGCCAGTCTGATGCTGCCGTTCCTCGTGTCCGGGGCCGCCGTCGCGCTGCCGGACATGGCCGCCGACCTGGACGCCTCGGTCGGCTCCGCGCAGTGGATGCTGAACGGCTTCAACATCGCGTTCGCGGCCCTGCCCCTGGCCGCCGGCGGACTGGCGGACCGCCTCGGTCGACGTCGTGTGCTGCTGGCCGGTATCGCCCTGGTCGGCGCCACCTCGCTGCTGGTCGGGTTGGCGCCGTCGGTCGTCGCGGTCGACGTGGGACGGGTGATCCAGGGGTGCGGCGCCGCGGCCGTGCTGGCCGCGGGGGCGGCGGTGCTGGCCGATTCGACCTCCGGCCGGCGTCGGCAGGTCGCCTTCGGGGTCCTCGGCACATGTTTCGGTGCGGGTCTGGCGATCGGGCCACTCGCCGCCGGGGCGCTCGTTGGCGCGGCCGGCTGGCGGTCGGTGTTCCTGCTGGTCGCGGCGGTGTCCGTGCCCGTCTGGACGTGCGCGCTGCGCTCTCCGGAGTCCCGCGACCCCGGGCCGTCGAGCCTGGACCTGATGGGCCTGGCCCTGTTCACGGGCGGGCTGTCCTGTCTGTCGCTCGTCTTCGTCCAGGCCACCACCGCCGGCTGGGCCACGCCGGGCACTCTGCTTCCACTCGCCGCGGCCATGGCGTTGCTCCCGCTGTTCGTGCTGGTAGAGCTACGCCGCGCTGACCGTGCGATGTTCGACGTCCGGCTGTTTCGTCGACCTGCCTTCGTGGCCGTGGTCTGCCAGCCGTTCACCGTCACCCTCGGCTTCGTCATTCTGTTGATCTACCTGCCCGCCTATCTGCAGGGTGTTGGTTCCCGTACCGGTCTGGCGAGCGGGTTGCTTCTGCTGCCCATGACCACACCCGTCCTGGTCCTGCCCCTGGCCGCCAGCCACCTGGCCGCGCGTACCTCCATCCGGACGGTCCTGACCAGCGCTTCCCTGCTCATCGCCCTGGGCGCCCTCCTGATGGTCACGCTTCGCGGCGACGCGTCCTGGTGGACGTTGGCCGTACCGCTGGTGCCCTTCGGGGCAGGGGTGGGGCTGGCGTTCGGGGTTATGGACAACGCCGCTGTCAGCGCCGTCCCGGTGCGCAGTGCCGGGGCGGCCGCGGGCATGTTCAACACGATGCGCGTGACCGGTGAATCCTTGGCCGTGTCGGCTGCGGCAGCCCTGCTCACCACGCTGTCCGCGGCCCGGTTGCGGGAGACCGGCATACCCGCGCACACCGCGAGGTCTCTGGCGGGCCAGGCGGTTCACGGCCAGGTGAGCGCACCGAATCACGGCGCCGTGGCCGCCGGCTTCACCGATGCCTTCCACACCCTCGGTCTCATCCTGGCCGCCCTGTCCGTCGCCGGTGCCGGACTCACCTGCCTGGCGCTCACCCCCCGCGGCGAGGTACCGCCGCCCCACTCCGGCTTCCAGGAAGCCGACGACGGCCATGCGATGTCGGACGTACGCCGTGGTTCTTCGGCGTAGGTGGCGTGTTTCTCCTACCGAGGGTAGGGCGACGGTGATGCGATGTCCTTCTCGCCGACTGCTCAGCCCGTTCCGCCCTGGAACTGATCTCGGGAACCTGGACGGTTGTCCTCCTGATCGCCATGTGCGACGACGCTCAGCGCTACTCGGACCTGCTTGAGCGGATCGGCGGGATCAGCCGAAAGATGCTGACGCAGTCGCTGCGGGCCTGCGTGCGGGCGAGGCTGGCCGACCCGGGTGACAACAGGCATCGACCTCGTTCCGGACCTGATCACATATCATCGTCCCAGCCGACCGACCGGTCGGTCGGTCAGTCAACGGGAGGTCCGATGCCCTTCGTAGCGACGCGTGCCGGGCGGGTGTTCTACGAGCAGCGTGGATCCGGCCGGCCGATCGTGATGCTGCCCGCGACACTGCACGATCACCAGGACTTCGACCCGGTGGCGGCGCGGTTCGCGTCGCGGTATCGCACCATCGCGGTGGACTGGCCTGGTCACGGTCGGTCGGACGAGCCTGACCCGGCTCAGCGCGTCAGCGCCTCCCTGCTCGCCGGGGTTCTCGCCGACCTCGTCGACGACCTCGACCTCGGCCCGGCCGTTCTCGTCGGCAACTCGGTGGGGGGATACGCGGCGTCCCGGCTCGCCCTGGACCGACCGGCCGCTGTCGCAGGGCTCGTGCTCGTCAACGCGGGTGGGTTCAGCCGGCAGACCGTACTCAGCCGCACCGCCTGTGCGTTGCTTGGACGACCAGCGGTAACCCGACGCGTCCTGCCCCACCTGGTACGGGCCTACCTGCGGCCGGTGAACGACCACGACCGGGCGGTCGCCGAGCGGGTGCGGGCCCGGGCCCGCACCGTCGAGGGCGCCCGGACCGCCGCCGCACTGTGGCACAGCTTCACCACACCCGCGTTCGATCTGCGCGCGGACGGCCCCCGTCTCACCGTCCCCACCCTGCTGACCTGGGGAACCCGGGATGTTCTCCTACCGCTGAAAGCCGGTCGGCAGACCCACGCCGTACTGCCAGGAGCGCGGTTCCACCCCTTCGCTGCTGGACACGTCGTGTTCGCCTCGGACCCCGACGGATTCACCGCACTCGTCGAGCCGTTCCTCGACACCGTGTTCCAGACATCACCACCCGACCCTCGCCCGCCGACGGCATCGTTGCCACAAGGCCCCGCCGGCCCCAGGGATCTGTCCTGATGCCGTCCCGGCAGGAACGTGCGGTGCTCACCCGCGAACATCTCGTTGACACCGGCCTGGCGCTGGCGGAGGAAACCGGCCTGGCCGGCATGAGCGTCAACCTCATCGTGGAAGCGGCCGGCGTCGCGAAAGGAACGTTCTTTCACCATTTCGAGGGCCGGGCGACCTTCCTGGCCGCGCTCCACCGAGAGTTTCACGACCAGCTGTTCACCGCGATCACACGATCCGTGGCCGGGACCCCCCACGGACGCGACCGGCTACTCGCCGCGACCGAGGCCTACCTCGACCACTGCCTACGCCACCGCGGAATCCGCGCGCTGTTGCTCGAAGCCCGAGCCGAACCACTCGTCGCCGACGCGATCGCCGAACGAAACCGCCAGGCCTGCCGATTTCTCACCCCTGACTTCGCCGCCATGGGCTGGCCGCACCCCGCCGACGGTGCCGCCCTCTGGAACGGCCTTGTCGTCGAAGCGGCCCTGCTGGAACTCGCCCATCGATCCCGGCGTCCCACCACCAGAGAAACCCTCGCCCATTTCCTCACCCGGTGACACGGGCCTCGTTCCGGCACCGGAGACCTACCGCATCGGCTACGTCGTAGGCCTGGGTGGACCAGCACCAGGTCCCGGCCGGGGCGGTGTCGGTGATCGCCTGCAGCTCGCGGAGCCGTGGGCGACGCAGAGCTGGTGAGTGGCGTCGGCGTAGCTGTCGTACGCGGCCCAGACGTCGTGGACCACGACCCCGTAGCAGGATGTCACGGGTGCGCGCCGGACAGGCGGCGTAGACGTCGTCTGAGGTGGTGTTGTTCGGCGAGGCTGATGGTGGCGGCGATGGCTCGTCGGTAGGTCTCGGCCGCGTCGGCTGTTCTGCCGGCCCGCTCGAGGAGGTGGGCGCGTACGGAGTCGATGCGGGGCAGGCCGGGATGGTCGGCTTCCAGCGTGTCGATTCGGGCGAGGGCGACCTCGGCGCCGTCGACCATGGCCTGGGCGACGATGCTGTTGAGGGTGACCGTGGGGTTCTGGTGGCCGGTGACGATCCCAAGCAGCCGGTAGAGCGCGAGGATCTCGTCCCAGTCGGTGGCCGTGAGGTCGGGGGCTTCGGCATGCAGCGCCGCGATGCAGGCCTGGAGCAGGTAGGGGCTGGGTTCGGCACCCCGGGCGGTCTGTTCGACGAGTGTGATCCCTTCGCTGATCAGCTCCTGGTCCCACCGTGACCGATCCTGCTCGTCGAGCGACGTCAGGTGGCCGTCCTGCGCCACCCGGGCTGGGTGGCGGGCCTCGGTGAGCAGCATCAGCGCGAGAAGACCGGCGGTCTCGACGGACTCGGGGACGCTGCGGCGAAGGAGCCGAGCCAGGCGAATCGCCTCGGTGGCGAGATCCGCGTCGCGGGGAGGCGCTCCGGCGGTCGTGTGGTGCGCTTCGGTGAACATCACGTAGAGCACGTCGAGTACGGCGGTGACGTCCTCGCCCGTCTGCCCGGGCGGGGGCAGCGGCCGGCCGAGTTCACTGACGCGGCGTTTGGCCCGGGTGATCCGTTGGGCGATGGTGCGCTCGGGGAGCTGGTAGACGTTGGCGATCTGGGCGGTGGTCAGCCCGGCGACCGCCCGCAGGGTCAGCGCCACCTGCCCGGAGCGTGGCAGGTCGGGGTGGCAGCACAACTGGAGGACCAGCAGCGAGTCGTCCCGGCATACGGCCTCCGGCGGCACCGGAGCCTGCAGTGACGCGGCGCGCGCCTCACGGTGGCGGCGCCGGGCGTCACTGCGGGCACGGTCGGCATACCGGCGGCGGGCGGTGGCGATCAGCCAGCCCAGCGGGTCGTCCGGAAACCGCGCCGGCCACTGCTGGTACGCCTGCAGGAGCGCCTCCTGGACGGCGTCCTCGCACAGGTCGAACTGGGCGCTGCCATGGCTGCGCAGCAGCCGGGCGAGGGCCTGTCGCGCGAGGTCGCGCCACTGGCCCCCGCCGAGGGGCTCACCTGGGATCATCCCTCGCCCAGATCGGCGAACATCACCGGCCGAAGCTCGAGCGCGAGGCCGGGAATGTGGGCATCGGGGATCTGCAGGGCCAGCTCCACCGCCCGGGCCTCGTCCTCGACGTCCAGGAGGTAGAAGCCGCCCATGAACTCCTTGCTCTCGACGAACGGTCCGTCGGTCACCTCGGGTTGCCCCCCGGAGCTGCGAACGACCTTCGACTGGCCGGGGTCGGCGAGGGCCTGGGTCGCGACGAACTCACCACGCTCCTTGACCGCGGCGATGAACGCGCCGTGTCCCTTCCGGATCTGCGCCTGCTGGTCGTCGGTGAGCTGCTCCAGCACGGCCGGGTCCACCTGCATGATGATCAGATACTTCACGGTCTCCTCCTCGGTGGAGCGGCCACCCGTGTGGCGGCTCACCAGGTGGTCGTCGCCGACATGGCTGCCGCGACAGTACGCAGCCGAAATTCTTCGCCGCCGTTTGTCGCGCGGGGCGCGCCGGTGACGACCACCTGCCAGGCGGCCGCGACGGGCGGGTGCCCATGCTCAGGGAGACAGGCCATGACGCAGCGGGTTCGGGTTCACTGCTTCAACGTCACCAGGGACGGTTTCGGGGCGGGTGAGGATCAGAGCCTGGAACGCCCGTTCGGCCGGGCGGACCCCGGTGTGCTGTTCGCCTGGGCCGGTGCGACGGCCAGCTGGGTCCGCCGCACCGACCCGGGCGGCACCCGAGGGCTCGACGACTACATCGTCCGCGACTTCACCCGCAACATCGGTGCGGAGATCATGGGGCGGAACAAGTTCGGTCCGACCCGTGGCCCCTGGCCGGACCACGAGTGGCAGGGCTGGTGGGGCGACGAGCCTCCCTTCCACACGCCGGTCTTCGTGCTCACACATCACGTGCGGCCGTCGTTCACCCTCAGCGACACGACATTCCACTTCCTCGACACGACGCCGCACGAGGCGCTGAAGCAGGCGAAGTCCGCCGCGGCCGGCCGGGACGTGCGGATCGGCGGTGGCGTCACGACCATCCGCGAGTTCCTCGACGCGGACCTGATCGACGAGATGCACATCGCCGTCGCTCCGAGTGAACTCGGCAGTGGTCTGCGCCTCTGGGACAGCCCGGACGAGCTGACCGACCGATTCCACCTGGAGCGCGTGCCAAGGCCGAGCGGTGTCGTGCACCATTTCTTCTGGCGACGATAGGCACTGGCGACGGCGGACGCCGGCCGACGATCCGTTGATTGGGCCAGGGTCTGTGCGCAGCACGACCCGGCCATGATTGCCGCGGGTCGCGACTATGCGCGTCCCGTTGGCATGGTCTCCGATGCGGTTACCAGGCTACTGGGCCGTTGGCGTCGATGAAGGTTCCTGACTCCGCATCGGCGGGCAGCGTCGCGGCCGTGACCACGATCTGCGCCGCTTCGTCGGCGGTCAGCGGCGCCTGTTGTCTGCTGATCGGTGTCAGATCCGTCTGAACGAAGCCGGGGCACACTGACGTGACCTTGATCGGAGTGCCTTTCAGGCTTTTCGCCAGCTCGACGGAGATGCTGTTCAGCGCGGCTTTCGAGCTTCGGTACGCCGGCAGGAGCATCGAGTAGTACGGCGAAAGAGGGTTGTTCTGATCGGTGAGCGACCCCATGGTCGACGAGACGTTGACGATCCGACCGGCGACGCTCTTGTGTAGCAGCGGCAGAAAAATCTCCGTCACGGTGACCGGCCCAAACGTATTGGTCTCGAACGTTTGGCGGAAGATGTTCGTGTCGGCGAACGCGTGCTCCACGATGTCCGTCGACTCGGGCAAAATGCCCGCATTGTTTACCAGCGCGTCGAGTCGGCAGTAACGTTCCCGGATGATCTCCGCGGCGGCTCGCACACTCGGCGGGCTGGTGACATCGAGCTCGACCCAGTCCACGGTGAGCCCCTCCTCTTCCAGGGTATCAACGGCTTTGCGTGCGGCGGCCTCGGCACGTGCGCCGATGATGACGACGGCACCGGACCGAGCCAGGGCCTTGGCCGTCGAAAATCCCAGGCCACGATTTCCGCCGGTGACGAGAACAATTTTCGACATTCTTCTGCAAGCTCCTGTCCGTATGGTTCCTCTGTAGTATGGCCGTTGCGACGGTGAAATTCTGGCGAGATTCCGACGTCACGTTCGCGGTTGCCCGGCAGGGGGCCGGAGGCGTGGTGGTCAAGACACTCGCCGGCCCCCACCGGCGGTTGCTGTCTCGCCGCGGTCGGACCAAGCGCTGCAACCCTGGTGACGTGGGACTGCATCTGAACCAGATAGCCGAGGCGGACGAGCCGCTGACGAACGACCCGCTGGCGTTGTTGATCGGGATGGTGCTGGACCAGCCCGTACCGGAACCATGGAGCGGGGACGTCCGCGGTCGGGGGAGTCTCTAGTCGCCGCCTGGCGGTATGACTCCGTTATCGGCGGCAAGCCGGTGCGACATGTGCCCTGGATCAGATGGTGACGATGTCGACGAGGTCTTCGAGGCCGGTGAGGTCGGCGGCGTTGCGGGTGTAGATGCTGGCGTCGTGGGCGTGTGCGGTGGCCGCGATCAGCAGGTCCATCGTCCGGGCTGGTGGTTGGCGTCCGATCTCGACGACGCGGGCGGCGAGCCGCCCATAGCTGTCGGCGACGGCCTCGTCGAGAGGTAGGGGATCGAATCGTCGTTGCAGCGCGCTGAGACGGGCGAGGCGGTTCGCGCGGGTCTCGGAGGTCCTGGCAACCAGGACGCCGAAGTGGAGCTCGGCGATGCTGATGACGCTGATCGCGAGTTCACCGGGGATGGGCGCGACGTCGGTGGCGACCAGAACACTGGTGTCGAGGATGCCGCGACTCATCGGCCTTCCCAGGGGTCCGTGAAGGTGCCGTCGACAAGATCGCGGTCGCTGGGCCAGTCCGTGTCGGCCGGGAGCAGGAAGATATCGGCGAGGTCGTCCCAGCGCCGCCATCTGTGCGGGGCCACCGGGCCGAGAACAGCTGCCGGTCGACCGGTGACAGTGATGGTCAGGTGCTCGCCATCTTGGGCGCGCCGCACCAGCTCACTGGCGTTCTGCCGCATCTCGCGAAGTCCTATCTCGACCACCTGTCCAGAGTAGCACTTGTGTTACAAGATGGCGTGGAGGCGGCCGGAGGTCCCGGGCGGATCGTTGTCCCGGTACGGGCGCCGGCGTCGTTGGCGGATGCGTTCAGGGCTCGCGCGGCCGCCGAGCACATCCCGACGTCGGCTCTGGTTCGTCGCATCCCGTCCCGCGCTGCGTTAGAGCAGCACACCCGCTGGCGGCGTGATGGTTCTGCGGGCGAGTACTGCTTCGGTGAAGATTGCGGGTGGCTGGTAGTGGTGTTCCTCGATGTAGTGGAACACCAGGTTCGGTGCGAGCAGCAGTTCTCCGCCGGCGGCGACCACGCCGATCTCGGCGCTGCCGAGCCGTACTTCTTCGTCGCCGCGGCGGACGACGCAGATGGCGGCTGGCCTGGTGGCGTGCGGTAGCAGGCAGTTGTGGAAGCTCCGGACGCGCATGATGGAGTGGTGGGCGCAGAGGTAGAAGAGGGCGTCGAGGAAGGCGTCGTCGGGGAGTGTGGTCGGGAATTCGTGTTCGGGCGCCAGCCGGCCGACCGCGAGCGCTGCAGCTCCGGGCGGCGGCCAGCCAAAGTTCCTCGAAATCATTTCAAGATTCGGGTATGTAGCGAGATCCTGCTGGTAGGGCATCGGACGGCCTTTCGTGTTCCGCAGCAGAGAGACCACAAAGACATTGCTGCCGTGGTGCTAGAACGGCACACCCGCTGGCGGCGTGATGGTTCTGCGGGCGAGTACTGCTTCGGTGAAGATTGCGGGTGGCTGGTAGTGGTGTTCCTCGATGTAGTGGAACACCAGGTTCGGTGCGAGCAGCAGTTCTCCGCCGGCGGCGACCACGCCGATCTCGGCGCTGCCGAGCCGTACTTCTTCGTCGCCGCGGCGGACGACGCAGATGGCGGCTGGCCTGGTGGCGTGCGGTAGCAGGCAGTTGTGGAAGCCCCGGGTGCGGATGATGGAGTGGTGGGCGCAGAGGTAGAAGAGGGCGTCGAGGAAGGCGTCGTCGGGGAGCGCGGTCGGGAAGTCGTGCTCGGGCGCCAGCCAGCCGACGGTGAGCGCCGGAGTTCCGGGCGGCGGCCAGCCCTTGACCCTGGACATCGCTTCGAGATACGGGTGTGTAGTGAGATCCTGCTGGTAGGGCATCGGACGGCCTTTCGCGTCGTTTTCTCTGGCGTCCCTGGCGGACGGTGCTCGCCTCTCCCCGTTGGTACGCTACCTACCATCCCTGGACGACTCGGCAGGCGGCCCAGTGCCAGTCCCCCATGTTGGGCTCCAGGAGCTCGGAGAGCCGTGTCGGTCTGTTCACGGTTCTGGAGGTGGGGGCTATGTGAAGGTCGGACCCTGGTATAAGCGAATAATCGGGAATGCTGCTGCCAGCAGGGTAGGTGAACTTTTCGTAAGAGTTCGGACCCAGCCACTCGAAAATTTTCATGGTCGCGACATCATTTGTCTCAATGGCATATCCGAGGTCATCGGTTATTGGCATACCATGCCGGATGTACATTGTCAGGCTGGTGCCTTCGGGGATGGTGACGGTCGAGGCGTCGCCGGGTCGGATCTGCCCATGGCCAGCGAACACGGGGCGTGGGGGTGCAGGGAGTGAATCAATACCTCCTGTGGCCGGCGGGAGGGCGTGGCTGGTCTCGGGAGCACCCTGTGTGAGGGGCGCCCGGCGGGCGAAGGCGCGGCCACCGGCGCCGGCCAGTCCGCCCGTGCCGCTGCTGATGGCCAGCTCGGTGAGGTTGATGTGGCCGGGGTGGGCGAGTTGTTGGGCAGCGAGGTCCTCGGCACTGCCGGCGGCCGCGCCCGACTCGGCGGCGACGAGGTAGGAAGGACCGGTGGCGAGCAGACGGCTGGTGGCCTGGCCGACACCGCCGCCGACCGCTCCGGCGATGCCACCGATGGCCACGGCGCGGGGATCGAAGTGGCCGGTGACCAGGCCGATGCCGCCGGAGGTGGCGGCTCCGATGAGAATGCCGGCGCCGATGGCCTGGCCGCCGGGTACGAAACACAGGCCGACGCCAGCGGCGACGACCCCCACGGCGGCCAGCGAACCCCAGGGGTCCTCCCTGATGTTCGTCCAGGCCTTCTCGAAGAGGCCGGCGCGCTGCTGGGAGAGATAGTCCTGGTACTGGCTGTCGGTGAGCGGGCGCTGACCGGTGGGATCGAGCAGGCCGACCGGATTGTTCCAGGCGTACTGGTACGGGTTGGCGGCGCCGGGAAGGCCGGGCACGTGCGCAAGCGGGTCCGTCGACAGGAACGAGCGGGTTGCCGGGTCCAGGACGCGTTCGCGTTGCCAGACGAGACCGTTCACCGCGAGCTCGCCCCGAAACCCGATCGTCGCGCTGTGCTTGGTGGCCGGATCTGGGGCCGGATCGGTGGCCGGCGTGGCGTCGCCCCAGGGGTCATGAGGACCCTGAGCGCCAGGCCCCTGCGTCTCCCCTGTCTGTCAGAGTCCCATGAGACAGATGGATCTTTGAGACCTGTGTAGCGGTAGGGCGAGACGGGATCTTCAGA
>NZ_JALKFW010000159.1:0-50422 GCF_023243055.1 Frankia sp. AgPm24
CTCGCGGCGGGGCTCGCCGTGATCGCCTGCGGAGACGGAGTGAGACCACCCCACTCCTAGAGTGGGGAGGCGTCTGTTGGTGAAACAGGAAAACCTGCCCGCGAGGGTGGGAATCCCCGGTCTTCAGGCCGGGGAGGATGTCAACAGCGCCCTGTACTCACGCGCCAGCCCCTGCGCACCTTCGTCAGCGCCGGCTTCGAGGTCACGGACCTCGGCCCAGCGCACCTTGACGGCGTCGCCCGCACCGGCGTCGCCCGCGGCGGCGTCAGCGTCGGGCGCGGGCGGTGCCGGACGCAGCGCGACGACGCTGACGCGGGACGTCCCCCGCACCACGGCGGCCGAACCGCCACGCGGCAGCCGCCCGGTCTGCTCGATCACCCCGACCGCGGCCACCTGGGCGAGCTGACCGTCGACCCGTGGGACGAGCAGCACCTGCGCGCCGCCCCCGGCGGGCCGGCTGGAGACGCCCGGCGCCCGAGCGTCGGAGGCGCCGGGAGCCCCGCCGGCACGGGCGGCATCCACGGCCGCACGGGTCTCGTCGTCGGCCAGGTCGAGGGACACCACCATGCCGGGCAGGACGGGCAACACCCTGTGCTGTGCCATGTGGTCCACCCTCACGTCAGGAAGTTGAGTCACCATGGCTTAACTCAGGTCAGTCCATCGATGTCCCGAAGCCTGATCGCCCTCAGCGAACGCCCTCGGTCACCGCCCTCGGCGCAGAGCTCAGCGCAGACCTCGGCGCCAAGGGCGGCGCAGACCGCCGGTACGGGCCAGCCGGTACGGGACCCGCCGGCACCCGGCCCACCGGTAGGGGCTCAGGGTGCGGGTGGCGTCATTCGATGTCGAACAGGCCCTGGCGGACGGCGTACATGACCGCTTCCATCCGAGAGTGCAGCTGGAGCTTGTCGAGGATGTTGCGCACGTGGTTCTTGACCGTGTTCTCGCTGATGAACAGCTTGCGGGCGATCTCGCGGTTGGCCCGGCCCTCGGCCACCAGTCGCAGGACCTCGAGCTCACGGGCGGTCAGATGGGGGGCGGGGGCACGTGGCCGATCATCCGAACCGCGGGCCATGGTGGCGAACTCGACCATCAGCTTCGAGGCCATCGAGGGGCTGATCAGGCTCTGGCCGTTGTGCACGGCGCGGACGGCGTCGGCCACCTCGTGCGGCGGGATGGACTTGAGCAGATACCCGACGGCACCGGCCTTGATCGCGTCGAAGAGGTCGGACTCCTCGTCCGACATCGTCAACATCACGATCCTGGTCCGCGGCACCGCTCGGCGGATGGCGCTGGCGGCGGCGATGCCGTCGCGGCCGGGCATGCGCACGTCCATCAGGACGATGTCCGGCAGGGTGCCCGATGCCAGCGACAGCGCCTCCTGGCCGTCACCGGCCTGACCGACGACACTGATGTCGTCCTCGATCTCCAGCACGGTCTGCAGTCCCTGCAGAAAGAGCTCATGGTCGTCTACGACGAGGACTCGAATCGGTGCGGAGCCCTCGACGGTGCCGGCTTCAGCGGCCGACGGCGGCACAACACTGGCCGTCATCACATACCCGGGTATCAGCGGCGAAACGTCCGGCCCATGACGCGGACGCGAACGAAAGAGGGTTCGGACACTCATCCACTCTACGTGATGAAGGACATACCAGTGGTCGTGACGGCGTCGGCGAGGTGGTGGCGCCGATCCCCGGTAAGGCATCCGACATGCCGGAAATAATACGGGGATCGGGCGCGGCGAACTGCGGGTATCAGCGGTTTCGTCCGCGATGCGGCAGCCGTTCCGGCCAGCCGACCCCCGCCCTGGACACCGACCGGACACCAGCAGGCGCGCAGACCGCCCGAAAACGGACGCAGGTGGCAGCCGTCGGGATTACCCGACGAGCCGCCAATGACCAATCGTCATTTGGGCAGCGAAGTTATCTATCGGTGCAGCAAATAGACGAGGCGCGTCGCATCGTGGTAATACCGCCGGGTATCCGGTGATGTCGCATTCATCCCCGGTGCCGCGTCAGGCCCGGGCGAACAGGCCATGGTCGAACAGGCCATGGTCGGCCAGACCGTGCTCGGCCAGCGGGCCGACCCGCGACCCGGCGTCGTCGCAGCGGGCGGCGAGCTCGGGCAGGGCGCCCAGCGCGCTGCGCCAGGCACCGGGGGCGCTGGTGCAGTCACTGTCGTGCAGCAGCACCGTGGCGCCGCCGCGCAGGTCGGGGGCGAGGGTGGCGAGCACACTGGCCGGGGTGGCGTCGGCGGTCCAGTCCCGACCCCAGGCCGACCAGAGCACCGGGGTGAGCTCCAGGGCCCGGGCGGCCAGCAGCACCCCGGACGACAGGATGCCGTGGGGTGGGCGAACATGACGCGGCGGTTGGCCGGTCACCTCGGCGATCAGGTCGCGGGTGCGCAGCAGCTGGTCGTGGGTCGAGCGGGGGCCGCGCAGCAGCATGGGGCGGTGATCCCAGCCGTGCACGCCGAGCTCGTGCCCGGCCGCGACCATCTCCGCGGCCAGGCCCGGCGCCCGCTGGACCTGACTGCCCAGCACGAAGAAGGTGGCCCTTACCTCCAGCTCGGCGAGCACCGCAAGGAACAATGGGGTGGATGCCGGGTCAGGTCCGTCATCGAAGGTAAGCGCGACATGGTCGGGCGTGCCGATCCCGGCCAGACGTGGAGTGAGCCGGATGCGGGCCCGGCGCAGGGTCGCCAGCGACGGCAGTCCGTAGGCCACCCCGGCCGTCAGGCCGAACGTCACCATCAGTGGTACGCCGGAGGGCCGCATGCCGAGACTGTCCCACAGGGGCGATGGCTATGAGTCCGGTCACGTCCCCCGGCTTCGCGGTCTGGTAGGAGGCGGTATGGGTCGTACTGGAACTGAAAGCAGAAAGTGAGGCGACGGTGACCGTTGACGGCGCGACAGTGTTACCCGTGCCCAGCAAGGAGGAGATGCTCGCGTCCTGGTTCCTCGCGGGCGACGAGCGGGGCAATCCGGACACCGCGCTGGATCGACGGCGCGGTGACGGGCGACTGTGGACGACCGGCAACCAGGTCGTGGCGCTCATCCATGGCCGGGAGTACTTCAGCCGGCTGCTGACGACCGTCGAGAGCCTCGACGCCGGTGACCTGTTGCTGTTCACCGACTGGCGCGGCGATCTCGACCAGCGCCTGGACGGTGCCGGCTCCGAGGTGGGTGAGGTGCTGGGTCGGGCGGCCGCCCGTGGGATCACGGTGCGTGGGCTGCTCTGGCGCTCGCATCTGGAGTTGCTCTCGTTCAGCTCGAAGCCGAACCGGCTGCTGGCCGAACGGCTGGTGGAAGCGGGCGCCCAGGTCGCGTTGGACCAGCGGGTGCGCGCCGGCGGCTCGCACCACCAGAAGCTCGTGATCGCCCGCCGCGGCGGCGACCCCGACGGTGGCGTCGCGTTCGCCGGCGGGATCGACCTGTGTCACAACCGGCGCGACGACGCGGCCCACGCCGGCGATCCGCAGAGCCAGCCGATCGCGAAGGCGTACGGCGACGCCCCGCCCTGGCACGACCTTCAGGTCGAGGTGCGTGGCCCGGCGGTCGGTGATCTCGAGTACACGTTCCGCGAACGCTGGGATGATCCGACGTCGTTGGAGAACCCGAACC
Source organism: Frankia sp. AgPm24 (assembly GCF_023243055.1). NCBI lineage: Bacteria > Bacillati > Actinomycetota > Actinomycetes > Frankiales > Frankiaceae > Frankia > Frankia sp. AgPm24. The sequence goes on from NZ_JALKFW010000159.1 coordinate 3,620, forward strand.
CGGTGCGGCGGCTGTACTACCGGCTGCGTCCGGTGGCGACGTCCACCGAGCCGCTACCCGACCCGCAGCAGGCCGACCCGGCACCGGCCGGTTCGCACAACGTGCAGATCCTGCGGACCTACCCGCGACGGCGGTGGGGGCCGTACCCGTTCGCGCGGGTCGGGGAGCGTTCGATCGCCCGCGCCTACCAGAAGGTGCTGCGGCGGGCCAGCCGGCTGATCTACCTGGAGGACCAGTACATGTGGTCCATCGAGGTCGCCGAGTTGTTCGCCGAGGCGTTGCGCCGCTCCCCGCGGCTTCATCTGATCATCGTGGTGCCGCGGCATCCGACCCAGGGCGGGGCGCTGTCGTTGCCGCCGAACCTGGTCGGCCGGCAGCAGGCGCTGCAGGTCTGCCGCGACGCGGGCGGTGACCGGGTCGCGGTGTACGACGTGGAGAACCACGCGGGCACACCCGTCTACGTCCACTCGAAGGCGGTGACGGTCGACGACGTGTGGGCGTCGGTGGGGTCGGACAACCTCAACCGTCGGTCCTGGACACACGACAGCGAGCTCGCGGTGGCGACCATCGACGACGAGCTCGACCCGCGGGAGCCACGCGACCCGGGCGGACTCGGCGACGGCGCCCGGGTGTACGCCCGTGACCTGCGCCTGAACCTGTGGCGTGAGCACCTGGACTGGGACGGTCCCGACGACGACCTGATCGACCCGGAGACGGGGTTCGCCCTGTTCCGCGAACGGGCGGCGGCGCTGGCCGCCTGGCACGCCGGCGGGCGGGTCGGTGATCGTCCGCCGGGGCGGGTGGTACCGCACACCCCGCATCAGCTCGGCCGGGTCCAGCAGGCCTGGGCACGATCGCTCTACCACGCGATCTACGATCCGGACGGTCGGCCCCGTCGGATGCGGACCGCCGGACGATGGTGATCGGCCGGACCAGGCGACTCAGCCCGATCTCGTGGCTGTTCGTGACGGCCGTGGTGCTCGTCGCGGGTACCTGGGTCGTGCAGCATCCGGCGTCGCGGACCAGATCGGTCGCGGGCCAGCGGGTCGTGTTGTGGGGCGACTCGCTGGCCTGGGAGGCGGGGGCGGTGTTCACCCGGGACGTGGAGGCCGACCGGCACGCCACCGCGCTCGTGCGGACCTGGGGCGGGACCGCCCCCTGCGACTGGCTTCCCGATCTGGCGGTCCAGCTCCGCGCGTTCCGTCCGACCGTGGCGGCGCTGGCGTTCTCCGGTAACGAGGGCACCCCCTGTATGCGCGGCCGGGATCTGGTCGCCGCCTACCGGGCCGACGTCGGCCAGGCCGTGGATCAGCTGACCGCCGCCGGGGTCGCCGTCGTCCTGGTGGAGGCGCCGCCGCGGTCGGACCAGCCGGTGGACGCCGCGGGCCGCACCGCGCTGGACCGGGTGTGGCAGCGGATCGCCGCCGACCATCGTCCCGGCGGGGTCGTCACCGTCGCACCGGCGGGACGGGTGGTGACCGACAACGGCCGGTTCACGCCGACCCTGCACTGCACCAGGGGCGAGACCTGCGGGCCGAGCGGCTTCGTGACCGTCCGCAGCCCGGACGGCACCCACTTCTGCCCGCTGACGGTGCCGCCGATGACCCCCTGCCCGCTGCCGTCGCCGGGCGCCGCCCGCTACGGAGCGGCGATCGCCCAGGCGACGCTGTCCGCCGGGGCCGACCGCGAGCGCGGTTCAGGCGACCCGGCGGGTGGTCGCGATGCGGCGTCCCGTGACGGAACGGCGGTGCAGGCCGAGCTCATCCCGCCAGGACAGGTAGGTACGGTCCGGCATCCCTAGCGCGCACAGCCGGTCGGCGAGGTCGGCCGCGAACGTCTCGGCCTCCTCCGGTCGACGCAGCGCCAGGGCGAGGCCGTGTTCGTCTCATGCCATCGCGGAATTGTCGGCGTTTCCCGCGGTGAACGCCGCCCAGAGCCGGCTGTAGGCGCCGCCGGCGTCGAGGAGCTCCGCGTGGGTGCCCTGTTCGGCGACACGTCCGCCGGCCATGACGACGACCCGGTCGGCGCGGGCGGCGGTGGTGAGCCGGTGGGCGATGACGATCGTGGTCCGCCGGGTGGTGACGGCCTCGGCGGCGGCGGTGACGGCGGCCTCGGTGGCGAGGTCGAGGGCGGCGGTGGCCTCGTCGAACAGCAGGATGTCCGGGTCTGCGAGTTCGGCGCGGGCGAGCGCGAGCAGCTGGCGCTGCCCGGCGGACAGCCCACGGCCACGTTCGCCGACGGGATGGTCGTAGCCCGTGGGCAGCGATGCGATGAACGCCTCGGCGCCGACGGCCCGCGCCGCCGCACGTACCTGTTCGTCGGAGGCGTCGGGCCTGGCGTAGGCGATGGCGTCGCGCACGGACCCGGAGAACAGGAACGGTTCCTGCGGCACGATGCCCAGGCGCCGCCGATAGCCGGACAGGTCGAACTCACGCACGTCCACCCCGTCGACGCGGATCGCCCCGCCGGTGACATCGTAGAAGCGGGCGACGAGTTTGAGCACCGTCGACTTGCCCGCCCCGGTCTCCCCGACGAACGCGACGGTCTCCCCCGGCGCGATCCGCAGGCTCACCGCGTCCACCGCCCGGGTCTTCGTCCGCCGCCCGCCCACCGTGTAGGCGAACGTCACATCATCGAGGATGATCTCGCCGGCCAACCGGCCGACGGCTCGCGGATGCTCGGCGGGCGGCGTGGACGTCGGCGTGCGCAGCAGGTCGGACAGCCGCCGCAGCCCCACCATCGCCTGCTGGTAGCCGTCGAACACCTGCGACAGCTGCTGGACGGGTGAGAAGAACAGGTTGACGTACAGCATGAACGCGAGCAGCCCACCTGCCGTCAGCGATCCGTCGTCGACCAGGTGCGCGCCGACCCCGAGCACCAGGGCGAGCGCGATCCGGGACAGGAACTCCACCCCGGGGAAGTAGATCGCGATCATCCGCTGGGCGCGGACGCGGGACACCCGGTAGGCGTCGGAGAGCTCACGGAAACGTTCCTGGTTGACCTGTTCACGGCCGAAGGCCTGCGCGACCCGCAGCCCGGCCAGGTTCTCCTGCAGGGACGCGTTGACCGCGCTGACCCGCTCCCGAGACTCGGTGTACGCCGCGGACGAGCGCCGCCGGAACACCACGGTCGCGGCGATGAGCACCGGCAGCACGGCCACGACGACGAGGGCGAGCTGGGCGTCCAGGATCAGCAGCGCGACCAGCACCCCGAAGAACGACAGCAGGCTGACGATCGCGGTGGTCAGCCCCGTCTGCAGGAACGTCGACAGCGCGTCGACGTCCGTCGTCATCCGGGTCATGATCCGCCCGGCGAGCTCACGCTCGTAGTAGTCCAGTCCGAGCCGCTGCAACTGCGCGAAGGTCTTGACCCGCAGTACGTAGAGCAGCCGCTCCCCCATCCGCCCGGTGACCCTGGTCTGCCAGACCTGGACCACCCAGTCGGCGAGGGTCACCGCCAGCGCGACACCAGCCGTCGCGAACAGCGCGTTCCGCGCGCCCGTGCTCACCCCGTGGTCGACGGCGTGGCGCACCAGCGCCGGCACGGCGAGCCCGGCGAGTGCGTCCAACGCGACCAGCACCAGGCCCACCACCAGCGGAATCCGCACCCAGGCCAGCAGTCGCCGCAGGGTGAAACCCGGGTCGGGCGCGGCGGCCGCGCCCTGGTCGATGTGCGGATCCTCCGTCGCCGGCGGCAACGCGTCGACCTTGGCGAGCAGGTCCGGTGTCGCCGGGACATCCCCGAACGCACCCCCGCCCCCGAACGCCCGCCCCGCCGGCCCGCGAAACCCCTGGCCACCGCCGATCCCCCCGGCACCGCGGCCACCGAAGCCACCTCGTCCACCGTCAGCGCCGGCGGCGGTGGTGGTGTACCGCCGCTGCCCGGCGGAGATCGCCTGGACGGGCAACGCCGCTGGCATCGACGGCGGCTGTGCCGGCAACGCCGCCGCGGCCGGCTCCGACCCCGGCTCCGACACCGGCGCCGGTTCCGGTTCCGGTTCCGGTCCCGGTTGCTCGGGTTCCTCGGCGAGGCGGTCGCCAGGACCGGCGAGCAGGCGGCGAAACAGCGAGCAGCGGGCGGCGAGTTCGGCCTCGCTGCCCTGGTCGACGACACGGCCGGCGTCCAGGACGGCGACGCGGTCGGCGAGGTGCAGGGTGGAGCGGCGGTGCGCGATCAGAATCGTGGTGCGCCCGCGCATCACCTCGGCGAGCGCGGTGTGGATCTCCGCCTCGATGCGGGCGTCGACAGCGGACGTGGCGTCATCGAGAACCAGCACCCGTGGGTCCGTGAGCAGGGCGCGGGCGAGCGCGACCCGCTGGCGCTGCCCGCCGGACAGGGTCAGCCCCTGCTCGCCGACAACCGTGCCATAGCCGTCCGGGAGCTCGCGGATGAACCCGTCGGCCTGGGCGGCGCGGGCGGCCGCGACGATCTGCTCCTCGGTCGCGTCCGGCCGGCCGTAGCTGATGTTCGCCCGGACCGAGTCGGAGTACAGGAAACTGTCCTCGAAGACCATGCCGAGCTGCCCGCGCAGACCCGCGAGGGTCAGCGTGCGCACGTCGTGCCCGTCGAGGCGGACCGCTCCGCCCTGCGGATCGTAGAAGCGCGCCAGCAGCTGCGCGATCGTCGACTTGCCCGAGCCGGACGTCCCGACAAGCGCCAGGGTCTCGCCCGGTTCGACACGCAGGCTCACCCCCTGCAACACCGGCCGCTCCGGCTGGTAGCCGAAGGTGACATCGTCGAGTTCGACGAGGCCACGGGCGGCGCCCTCGAGCGGACGCGCGTCCGGTGCGTCGCTGATCGTGGGCCGCGAGTCGATGATCTCGAAGATCCGCACGGTGCTGGCCTTGGCCTGCTGGCCGACGGTGAGCAGCCCCGCGAGAGTGCGGGTCGGCCCGATCAGAGCGCCAAGGTAGGTGCTGAACGCGAGGAACGTGCCGAGCGTGATCCTGTCCGTGAGCGCCAGCCACCCGCCGAACGCCAGCACCGCGACCTGCCCCAGCGCCGGTACCGCCTGCATCGCCGCGCCGAACCGGCTGGTGATCCGCACCGCCCGCATCCGCAGCGCGAACAGCAGCCGCGCGTGCCCCGCGACCCGGTCAAGCTCCCGCGACTCCTGCCCGAACCCCTTGACCACCCGCACCCCGGCGACCGCCTCCTCGACGGCCCCCGCGACCTCCCCCGCCTGCTGCTGCGCCGCCCAGGTCGCCGGAAAGACGGTGTGCCGCGCCCGAATCCCCAGGAAGTACAGCGCCGGCCACATCGCCAGCGCGATCAGCGTCAGCAACGGCGACAGCCACGCCATCGCCGCCATGGACGCGAAGAACAGCAGCACGTTCCCACTGACCATCGGCAGATACGACAGCAACCCCTGGATCGCCGTCACATCGGAGATCGCCCGCGACACCACCTGCCCCGTGGACAGCTGGTCCTGCCGGTTCCCGTCGAGCCGCTCGATCGTCGCGAAGACCTGGTCACGCAGGTCGTACTGCACGTCCAACGAGAGCTTCCCGCCCGCGTACCGCCGCACGAACGTCAACACGAAGATCAACACACCGGACGCGAGCAGCACCACCAGATACGGCGCCAGCGCATGCCGATGCGTCACCACCACGTTGTCGATGACCGACCGCTCCACCAACGGCACCGCCGCCGTGATCAACGTCCCGACCAGCGACGCCCCGAACGCCAGCAGCGCGTTGCGCCGATAGACCAGCACCGCCCCCAGCAGCCGCCGTACCCACCCCCGATCCCGCTCCGCGCTGGACGGCTCGGCATTCGGCTGCTCGGCATTCGGCTGCTCGGTGTTCGGCTGCTCGGCACTGGAGGGCTCGACGTTCGGCTGGGCAGCGTTCGACGAGTCGGTGCTCGACGGGTCGGCGTTGGGTTGGGGCCGCCCGTGGGAGTCCGACGTCGAATGCGGCGGCGTCGCGGTGGTCGCCTGCGACGCGGCCGTGGACGCAGTCGTGGACGCAGCCGTGGACGCGGATGCGGATGCTTCGGTGCTCGCGGTGACCTCCAGGATGTGCGGGCGCGCCGAACCAGCCGCCGTCGGAGCTCACGCGATGGACAGCTGACGGCGGAGGTCCGTGACCGCCGCTTCGACGTTACGTCCGTCGGCGTCCGTGCACGGCCCAGTCAGTGTCTATCAGCGCAACATTCCCGCAACGCCGTTGATGCCCACACCACACCGCCACCAGACCACACCCCGCCCTCCACACTCAGCCCCTGCCCCCTGTCCTCCGCCCTCCGCCCAGCCGCCACACCCAGCCCCCTGCCCTCCTTGCTCCTTATCTCCCTTTTCCACCCGTTCCGGACTGCCGCAACCCACCCCACCTCCGCCCGCATTACCCGTGCACGCCCTGACCCGCCTGGCCCGGGACGCCCCTCCCGCCATGCCCCCACCGTCGCGACCGCACCGCCAGACAAACCAGCCCATCCACCCGCTTGCCGAGGCCTGTTCGGAAATCGACCCCCTGATTCCCCGACCAGCCCTCGGCATGGCACCGAACACCCCTCGGCACGACAAGATCGCAACCCGGCAGGCGCGCCGGACACACCCTCCCCCTCCTCCCCACCACCAACCCCGGCCAGCCACCACACCAACAATCACGTAGCGAACCAAGCCAGATCCCTTCAGTCACCACCGTTCCGATCAGGGTGTTCCGCGGAACCGCCGCCCCACCACCAGCACCCCCGACACACCCAGATCACCGAGCCCCGACCGTCGCGACCGGGCCGAGCCGCCCGCCGTGACCGACCTATCCACCAAGTCCGACCCACCCCCCAGCCACACCCCCCGCGCAGCCTGGTAGAGTTCTCCATGTCGACGCGGCAACCAGCTGGGAACGCGAAGGCAACGCGCCGTTAGCTCAATTGGCAGAGCAGCGGACTCTTAATCCGCGGGTTCGGGGTTCAAGTCCCTGACGGCGCACCCGCTCCCACCAGCCCATACGGCACGGTCCTGCCGTAGCGTTGGTCCTTCTTGGCAGCCACGCTGGCAGCCAGAGGGCACACAGCAGTTATTCGGCCTCTGGCTCCTCCTCCGTTTCTTCCTCTGGCTTCGGCTGGGGCTTGTCACTGTTCGTGGTGTCCCACAGCGTCGCTGCCATCCGGTCCGCGGCGTCGGTGGACAGCTCCGGCGCAACATGGCTGTAGGTGCCGAGCGTCAGGCTGATCTGCGAGTGCCCCATGATCTCCATGACGACCCGCGGGTGGACCTTCTGCGCGAGCAGAAGGCTTGCCATCGTGTGACGCGCGTCGTGCAACCGGGCAGCCCGAACGCCCGCAGCGTCGAGAAGCGCCTTCCAGGCCCGGTGATCGGCACTGGGGTCGATCGGGTGGCCAGTCGGCTGCGTGAACGCCAAATCGTGCTCGTTACGCCATGCGCTGCCGGCCGCTTCCGCTTCCTGGCGTTGCGTCGCACGGTGCGCGCGCAGATCAGTCGCCAGGCCGGGCGGGAGCACGATGGTTCGCCGGCCCGCCCGAGACTTCGGCTGGACAATGACCAGTCCCCCACCGGTACGCCGGGGGCAGCGACGAGGCGTCCCGCAGGAGGGCACGTCGCCGCAGCCGTGCGCCCACGCGCGGCGTTGGAGGGCTTGGCGAACGGTCAACTCATCGGTCGAGGGGTTCAGTCAGTCGCTGGTGCGCCGGATCGCCGGGGGCAAGGCGAAGGTCGAAGACGTCGACGTCATCGAGCGCATCGCCGATGGTCTGCGGATCCCCGGTGCGATGGTCGGTCTGGCCCCGCGCCCATGGGAGGTGTCCGGAGCGGTCGGGGCCGCCCCGCATCCGCCGCAGGAGACGCTGCGGGTCCCGAGTCATCTGCGCGAGCAGGCCGGGGCGGCGTTCGGGGCACCGCCGGCAGCACCCCGCCGGGACGAGGTCACCGACTCCATCCGCCAGCTACTCGCGTGCATCGAGCCGCCGGCCGCGGGTCGGGGCGGTCGGGTGGAGCTGCCGCCGTTCGACCTGGAATCGAAGGTCTTGGGCGCGTGGAGTTCTGGCCGCCCGCGGGAGGGTTCCCCGGCGCTGGTGATGGTGGCCGGGTTCCCGGGATCGGGGAAGACGGAGTTCGCCCGGTTCATCTGCGAGATCACCGGCTGGTCGTTGCTGGACAAGGACACGATGAGCCGCCCACTCACCGACTCCCTGTTGCTCTCGCTGGACACCGACCCCAACGACCGCCAGGGCGAGACGTACACCGGAAGGATCCGCCCGTTGGAGTACCGGGCGATGCTCGACACCGCGTTCGACAACCTGCGGTTGGGCCTGCCCACCGTGGTGACCGCACCGTTCGTCCGCGAGCTGACCGACTCGGCATGGTTGGAACGGATGAAGAAGCGGTGCGCGAACGCCGGGGCAGCGATCGCCGTCGTCTGGTTGCGCTGCGACATCGACTCCCAACGCGACTACCTCGAATCCCGCGACGCCGCCCGGGACACGTGGAAGCTGTCCTACTGGGACGAGTACGTAGCCACCATCGACCCCGACCAGCGGCCGGTGTGCACGCACTACGTGGTCGACAACAGCCGCCACGCCCGCAGCAACCTCGCCGAACACGCCCGCCGCCTGGCCAGCCGGATCCGCGATGCCTCCTGACGCCGTCATCCTCTACGGACCGCCCGCATCCGGAAAGGACACAATCACTGCGGCGCTGACCGGTCGGTACGTGCATTTCGACCGGCTGAAAGTCGGGGCGAATGCCCGTGCGCCCTACCGGGTCGCGTCCGGCGCCGAGCTCGGCCGCCTCCAGGCGCAGGGACTGATCCTGTACGCGAACGAGCGATACGGAAACGTGTACGCGATCGACCGGCCCCGCCTGGACGAACTCATTGCCGCCGGCCGGGTGCCGGTGGTGCATCTCGGCCAGATCGCCGGCATCGAAGCCCTGCACACCGGCTATCCCGCCCGATGGGTGACGGCGTCGCTGTGGTGCCCGCGTGAGGTGACCGAAGCCCGCGCCCGCGAGCGTGGGAGTACCGACGTCGACGCGCGGCTGACCGTGTGGGACGAGACGTTGGCCGACTTCGACAAGGCCGCCCGGACGGATCTGTTCGATCTGGTCCTACGGACAGACCGGCGGTCGCCCGAGCAGGTCGCCGACGTCATCAACCACGCCGTCACCGACCCTTCTGCCGGCACCATCCATCCGCACGACCCGATGGACTGACCGCCCATGCATCTGGTGCTACCGGCTCTGACCTTCCGCACGCCCAGCGGAGGCATCGACAGGCCCACGACTGCCGAATATGCCCGCCGTGCCGGGCGGACGTGGGCGCACAGGTTCATCCTGTCCGGCACCACGACCGGCGGACATCTGGCCAGCGAAGTCGACCGTGCCACGGTCGTCGAGCTGTGGGCGGAGACGATCGGAGTGGACCGGCTGACCGCATGCTGTTGGACGCCTGCCGACATCACCCACGCCACCGCCGCCGGAGTCGTCCCGATGGTCGTCCTACGGGACTTTGCCAGCGACCACGACGTGCTGAACCTGTTCGCCAACTTGCCGCGCCCAAGCTACGTGTTCAGCCATCCCGAGTTCAGCCCCGCCACCCTGACACCTCAGCTTGCCGCCGCCGCCCAGGCCGCCGGAGTCCTGCCCGCCGCCGCTAAGATCTCCAAGGTCCCACCGGACACCATCGCCGCACTGCGCACCGCGACCGGCTCGGACTTCACCCTGTGGGACGGCACCGCCCGCCACATTGCCGAAAGCCTGACCGCTGGAGCCGACGGCATCGTCACCGCACCCCTAAGCCACCTACCCGACCCGTTCCCCACGGACAACGTCGCCGAGCTACAAGCCACCATCGACGCCGCCCAACACCACCTCGACACCGCGCACGGCAGGGACGCCCGCACCGCCGCCCTGTTCGCCATGGCCACGCCCCGGCACCCGAGCCGCGGCGGATAGCCTCGTGTCTGCCGAATTGTTCGTTTTAGGATCAAGGCTCGCGACTGGCTGCGCCGCGCGGCCGTCTGCGCGCGGCCTGGCGGCCGTGCTCGCCGGGCGCGTCGCACCCGCGGCCAGATATTACAGAGCACGGGAGCCAAACCCTGCCGCAACCCACCGCCCCGGCTCTACCTGTCTCGCGACAAGCATGTAGTATCTTCGCATCGCGGGCAAAAGGTTAGTTTGGCGTTGGGGCGTCGTCGGTACTCGGCGCAGCAGGAACCGGGGGACAGGCAATGAAAGCGAGCGAAACAACACTCGGAGAGCTCCTCCAGGGCCAGTGCCAGTATGGAGTGCCTCTCTACCAACGTCCTTATAGCTGGAAGACCGCGAATCTGCGGCAGCTCTGGAGGGACATCCTCGGCGTCGCTGCGGAGGGGCCGCGAGCTACCCACTTCATGGGCCCGGTAGTGCTAGCCCCCAGTCCATCAACAACGCCAGCAGGCGTCGCAGTCTGGTTGGTGGTCGATGGACAACAGCGCCTTACAACCCTCAGTATTCTCCTGTGTGCAATACGCGATCACGTCCGGAATAGCGACGAGCGTCTTGCAAACAAGATTAACGATCTATACCTTCTCAACCCCTATGCGACGGGGCAGGAAAGATACACACTCCTTCCCACCCGGACCGACCGTGCTACATGGACGGGACTCGTTGAAGGTTCACCCATCGGCAACGGCAGCCAGGGGATAGATGCCGCATATGCATATTTCCGATCGGAAATCGCCGCGGCCGAGGGCGCCGAAATCCCTGTGGCTCCAAGTCGAGTGGAACAGATCATAACCGGCCAACTCGGAATTGTCGAAATTGCCGCACATCCAGACGATGACGTTTATCAGATCTTCGAATCACTAAACCATACGGGTCTCCGTTTGACGCAAGCGGACCTACTCCGGAACTATCTATTCATGAGACTGCCAACTCGCGCTGATCATATTTACGATTGGCAGTGGTTCCCTATGCAAAGTCTTATTGGGGAGCATCTCGAAGACCTGATCTGGCTGGACCTCGTAATACGCGGCGACAGTAAAGCAACCAAGTCCGGAATCTACCATGCGCAACAGCGGCATCTGAGTAAGCTCCCGAGCGAGCACTCAATAGCCGAGTGGATTGCCGAATTGCATTTTAAGGCTAAAATTTTCAGTAAGATACTCGACCCGGAGCAAGAGGCGGATCCGAATCTACGCATGGCGCTCGATCGGCTGCGAAGGTGGGGATCGGATGTCGTCCACCCGATCGCACTGAAGATCCTCATTGCGCACGCTGCTGAGCGTATGGACACCGATGAGGCCATTGCCGCACTGCGAATGGCCGAGAGCTACCTGGTTCGGCGAATGATTGTCGGCACCAGCAGTGCTGGCAGTAACATCATTTCAGCACTTCTGGTCAAGGAGCTAGGCGACGCGACGCCAACCGCGGACGCCATCAGGCGCGCGCTTTCCGGCCCCCGCAGAAAGTTTCCGACAGACCAGCAGATAAGAGACGCGGCTATCGCCAGTCCGTTCTACTGGTATGGCCGAGGTCCACAGCGTACTTATGTGCTTCGATGCCTCGAAGAGGACTACGGCCATGAAGAGCCGCCGGACTGGGAGGCGAAATTCACCGTCGAGCACATTCTTCCCCAGACCATCAATAGAGAGGAATGGCGCGAGACTCTAGCAGAAGACGCGAGAGAAGGCGAGACGATAGACGAAGTTCATAGATCTTTGGTGCACACGATCGGAAACCTTACACTTACGGGCAGCAATCCCAAACTTGCCGACCGTGAATTCACAGAGAAGAAGAAGCTTCTCATGGATAGCGGCCTAGCCATGAATCGAGAAATAGCGGTGAGCGACCGGTGGGGTCGTGAGGAAGTTCACAATCGTGGTCGGATGTTGGCCGAGCGAATCACCAGGATTTGGCCTGGCCCTGAAGATCAAGCAGCTATCGCGCCGTCGCCTACCCTGGATTGGCCTATTCTTACTCAGGTTCTTTCATCGATTCCTGCCGGGCGATGGACAAGCTACTCGGATGTGGCCGAAGTGGTCGGCACCTCGGCGCATGTCGTTGGACGGTGGCTACCAAGCCGAGCGGTTCCAAATGCCCATCGTGTTCTGATGCTTAATGGATCTATTCCGTCAAGTATCCGCTGGCCCGATCCGCAGAGGACCGATGATCCGAGAACCGTCCTTCAGCAGGAGGGTGTTACCCTCGAAGCATCAGGGCGCGCCGTTGCTCACCTTCGCATGAGCAGCTCAGATCTCGCGAGAGCTTGTGACATGTACACTCCAGACGATGAGGATAATTCTAATCGCGAATTCCTTCTATTCGATAGCTGAGTCGTTCATATTCGGCTGCTGATGCTGTATATTCAGCCAAACTCGTGAACGGCGATGGTTGACCTCAGACATCGACGAACATCAAGAGATAATCTTTTTGTTGGATGGTGCGCGATTGAGGCACCGATGTCAGTGGATGCCCGCAGGCTTCCTGGACGGAGTGCAGCAGGCCAGCAGACGGAGTGGATATCCCATAGACCTCGGTCGACCAGCCGGATACATCTACGGATCAGAAGATTCCCAGTGACACGGCTCTGGCAGCCAGAGCGGCAGCCAAGCCCGCAGACGGCGAGAGACGGCCACGGGACTCAGCGGACGAAACCGAGCCCGTGACCAGCACCGACGGACGTCCACGGACATCAGCGGACGAGCCACCGATGATCTCTTAATCCGCGGGTTCGGGGTTCAAGTCCCTGACGGCGCACCCGCTCCCACCAGGTCGAATGACTCTTGGTGTTGACGTGCAGAAAATTTTCGTGGTCCCAAGCTGCCACTCTCGTCACGGCCTTCCAAGACGATCTCCAAGTAGAGCTACGCTGGAGCGTATGAGCGTGGCCCACAACCACTACTCGGAGCTGCACGCCCTCGTCGACCGACTTGCCCCGGAACGTACCGCGGATGCCCGGCGGGCGCTGTTGCGCCTCGTCGCGGCGAATCCCGACCTGGACGAGGAAGCCACGGCCCAGGGCGCGGTGTGGGTGGGACCGTCCTTCATCGGTGCGTTCGACAGCGGTCGTGATGACCTGTCCGAGCGGGTGGACGAGACGCTGTTCGACAGCGACAGCCCTGGGAGTGACACACGGTGATCCTTTGGGACACCGGGCCTCTCTACGCCGCGTTCGACCGCCGGGACAAGCACCACGAGGCAAGCGCCGCCCTGATGCGGCGAACAGCCCCACCGCTCCTCGTGCCCGCGCCGGTCGTGATCGAGACCTGCTACCACCTGACCAAGCATCTCGGTGCCCGCGCCGAGATCGCGTTGCTGAAGACCTTTCAGGGCGGCGACCTAGCGATGGTCACGCCGACGACGTCGGACTTCGACCGCGCCGTCGAACTGGTGGAGCAGTACGCCGGGTTCCCGCTTGGCATCACCGACGCCTACGTCGTCGCGATCGCCGAACGCCTCGACATCACCCGACTGGCCACCATCGACCGCCGGCACTTCCTGGCGGTGACACCACGGCACTGCCCCGGCTTCGAACTACTGCCTGCCTGATAGCGACGTTGACAGCCATTACCGTGTACGAAGACGCACCCCGCCGGAGACGTGCCACGGGATATCGGCTCACACGAAGCGAGCCCGGTGTACCCAAACTCTGTACCCGAGCCCGCGGACACCGGCGGACGAACCTGAACACGGACGGAGCCGATGCCCAGGTCGAGCCGACGGAGCGGACGTCCACGGACATCTGCAGACGAACCGCCCGCTACTCTTAATCCGCGGGTTCGGGGTTCAAGTCCCTGACGGCGCACCCGCTCCCACCAGTCGATACGGCACGGTGCTGCCGTATCGACGATCCTTCCTGGCAGCCAGTGCGCACGCTGACCACCCTGTCTGTGGCTTCCGCTGGAGATCCGCGCCGTCACCGGAGGTCCGTCGGATCCTCGCGGACCACGATGTGGAACGGGCGGAAGCCACGGCGCAGGTAGTTCGGCAGGGCGTGTGGATGGTCGAGCGTCGAGGTGTGCAGCCAGACTCGGCGTGCTCCCAGCTGGTTCGGAAGCGGGATGCTCCACGCCGCTTCGGTGGTGAGAGTGAGGGCGTAACCACCGACCCCGGAGCCGACGAACTCGGGGACAAGCCCGAAAGTCGCTATCTCGACCTCGTCCGGCGGATGGATCCTGACTGTGGAGATCTTCGCATGGTTCTCCTCGAATCCCCGGCCGTCGGGGCTCCACGGTAGCTGCCAGCGCGCTCCACACCCACTGGTTTATGTGACGCCCAGCGGGGGCGTGGTTCAGGCGGTCCGTGAACGGCGCCCACGCGCCATCCCAAGGCGGCACCGCGGTGCGGAGGCCTAAACTGATCGTGTGGTTGAGCAGAAGCCGGGGAGCAGCGGGCATGCCTGACTTTCGCGTGGCGGTGTTCGCCTCGCATACCGGGACCAACCTACAGGCGTTGCATCAGGCTTCCCTCAGGGCCGGTGCGGCGTTTCGCCTGGGTCTGGCGCTGAGCAACAATCGGGATTCCGGTGCCCTCGCCTATGCCCGGTCCCATTCTGTTCCGGCAGCGCACATGTCAGGAGTCACCCATCCCGATCCCGGCCAGCTCGACACCGCCATCTGCACGCTGTTGCACGAGCGGCGGATCGACCTGGTTGTCACGGCGGGCTACATGAAGAAGATCGGACCCCGGACGCTGGAGTCCTTCACCGGCCGCATCATCAACGTGCACCCGTCCCTGTTGCCACGGCATGGCGGAAAGGGCATGTACGGGAGCGCGGTCCACGAAGCGGTCCTGGCCGCTGGCGATCAGGTCACCGGACCGTCCGTCCATCTTGTCACCGCGGAGTACGACGAAGGTCCCGTCATTGCGCGGCAGGAAATAGCGGTCGGTCCAGACGACTCGGTCGAGAGTCTCGCCAGGCGGGTTCTTGCTGCCGATCAGAACCAGGGGAAGCGGTACGGGACGGTGATGGTGGCGGGGGTGGAGCGCAGCGGCGGGTCGGTGGGGGTGATCGTGGCCTGGGCGTGGGCGGTCACGGCGATCGACCTGGCGTTGACGTCCGCCGAGGTGGTGGTGCGGGTGGCGGAGCAGGTCAGCGAGGAGTTGGCGGCGATGGTCGTCACGGGGCAGTCGACGGCGGGTCCGCCGGGGCCGGTGTCGATGGTGAGGCCGGTCAGTGGGCGCGCGCCGGCGTTCGTGACCGAGAACAGCAGGGTGAGGTTCTGCCCCGCACCGGTGAACGACCCCTGGGCCGGCCAGGCGACCAGGGCCAGGTAGTGGCGCAGCACCGTCAGCGTGGCCGGCGCCGAGGTGACCGGCGGGCCGGTGTACGGCGTGCCGCCGGCCCAGGCGGTGGTGGTCAGCGCACCGGCGGCGGTGTCCGCGGCGGTGGCGGTGTAGGTGCGGGTGCAGGTCACGGACGCGCCCGGGGCGAGGGCGGTCGTCGGGCAGGTCAGCGGCGCCAGGGCTGCGCCGGGGTTCGCGGCGTAGGCGACGAGGTCGGTCAGCTGATCGGCGCCGGTGTTGGTGACCTGGTAGCCGAAGGTCAGTTCGGAGCCGGTGGTCTGGAACGTCGTCGGGTAGGACGTCGGCGTCACCGTGAGACCGGTGCGCAGTGTCCGGAACACCCGTGCCCCGGCCGGTGGTGAGCTGACCGGCGGGCCGGTGTTGGTGGTGCCCAGGGCGACGGCGTTGGTCGCGACGTAGCCGCGCGCCACGTCCACGATCGTGGTCGGGTAGCTGTTCTGGCAGGTCACGGATGCGCCGGGGGCCAGCTGGAAGGCACAGAGGATCGGCGCCCAGGGGCGCAGGCCGTCCACCACCGAGGTGAGCAGGAACGAGGTGGGGCCGTTGTTGGTGACGGTGTAGGTGAGGCCGATCGACTCACCGACATCGGAGAACGTCGGCGCGGAAGGGGTGACGGTCAACGACACGCCCCCGGGGGTGTTCCGCGGGACCGTCAGCACCGACGGGTCGGACACCACGGGGGCGCCGGTCGCGGGCCGACCGACGGCGACCACGTCGCTGTCGGCCTGACCGGCGTCGATCTGGCTCTGCGAGACGCTGCTCTCCTGCGTGCACACGGCCTGCTCGGACGGGGCGAGGACGAGCTCCGGCACCGCGCAGTCGACGATCGGGCCGGCCGACTCCGAGCGGCGCAGCAGGCTCACCGTGAGCGGCACGTCACCGGTGTTGGTCACGGTGTGACGCAGCTGCCGCGCCTGGCCCACCGTGGAGATCACCGGCGGTTGGGATGTGGTGGTGAGCGTGAGCGCGGGGCTGCCCGGCGCGGGCGGCACCGGCACCGGCACCGGCACGGGGGCGTACGGGGTGACGTGGACCAGCGTCGAGGAGTAGAGATACCGGCCGGTGAGGTCGATCACCGGGATGCCCCAGCCGCGTACGGTCGCCGCGGCCCCGCCGGCGTCGATCTGGGCCTGGGAGCCCAGGACATGCGCCTGGCAGGTGACCGACCCCCCGATCAGGACCCGCCGATTCTCACAGATGGCGTACTCGTTCGGGGAGTGCACGTCGAGATCGAGACCGGCGCCGGCCAGGATTCGGCTGGTGTTGTTCGTCAGGACATAGGTGGTGACCACCTCCTGCCCGACGGTCGTGAACAGCGAGTCCTCCCGTAGGAAGGCCAGGTCCACCTGGCCGGTGATGGCGATCGGCGCGCTGGCGGACGCGGCGGCGGAAAGCACCGAGGTGCCGTCCGCGGACAGTCCGGCGGCGACGGCGGTGACGTTCACCGCGCTCTGGCTGAAGTCGAACATGCCGGCCCCTCCGGTGGCGGTGCAGGTCGCGGTCGCACCCGGGTCGAGCAGGTAGGACGTGCAGGTCGCCTCGGAGGTGCTGGCGGTCGAGGCGATGCGCAGCGCCCCGACCGTGGCGGTGCCGGTGTTGGTCACCTGGTAGGTGTAGGTGACGGCCTCGCCGTACCCGCTGATGACCGGCGGGGTGATCGCCGCCTCGAGACGCAGGCCCAGGCCCAGCGCCGGGTCGTCGCGGGCGATGGTGCTCACCGGGGCCGAGAGGACGACCGGGCCGCCGTCGAGCGGGGTCGCGGTCGCCAGGACGGTGACGCCGAACGCGTGGGTGTCGACGTCCGCCTGGGTGGTGGTGTGCGAGGCGGTGCAGCTCGTGACCGTGGCCGGGGCCAGTGTGGTGGCGGCGCAGGTGACCGGGGTGAGCCCGGTGCGGGCCGGTTGCACGCGCAGGTCCCGCACCGGGCCCGGGCCGCCGTTGCCCACCAGGAAGGTGAGGGTGAGCTCCTGGCCGACGCCGGTGAAGGTGGACGGTGTCACCGCCGCCGTCACCACCAGCTCGGGCGGCACCGCCGGCTCGGCGCGGGCCGTCCCGGCACCCACCCACCCGACCGTTCCCACTGTCAGAACAGCGATGACGGCCAGCAGGGTATCCAGCACCCGAGCACGCGACATACACCGAATGATTGCACTGAGTAATTCCCCGCCTCGCTTTTCGCCTGGACGGGCGGCGTGTCGCCATCCTGCGCGACACAGATCCGAGACAACCGGAGACAACCATCCTGAACAGGTGTTTTTTCTTCTGGAAAGCGTGCTCCGGGCGGCGCCTCACCGGCCCGGCCCGAGGTCGACCCGCCACACCGATACCCTTGTACCGTCATCTTCCAGATATCGGAGTCATCGGCCTTCCGCCGGCTCGATGACCGCGTCCGGGAAATGACGGGCAGCGCCCGGAGAAGCTTATTCCTGCCGGCGCTCCTTCCTGTCGGCGCTCCTTCCTGTCGGATCGCGCCACTGAGATGTCCGCCTGTCAGGAGACCAGGGAACATGAGCGCCAGAACCGAGGGCTACGAGCCTGACCGGGCCGCCGATCCCGACGCGCGTACCCAGGATGACGTGGCCGCGGCCCTCGCCCGCATCGTCGACGACCGGCGGCGTCGGCTGCCGGCGGCCCGCGCCCGGGTGGAGAACTGGCTGGCGGCCAGCGAGATCCTGGCCACGCTGCCGGCCGCGCTGGCGGCGCTGCCCGCGGAGCTCGCCGCGGCCACGGAGATCGAACGCGCCGCGCTGGAACTGCGCTCCCCCACACTCGGACGTGAACTGGCCGAGGTGGTCGAGTCGTTTCGCGCCGTCGTGCGCCGGTTCTCCCGGGAGACCGTGACGATCGCCGCCAGCGGTGAGGCGCGGGTCGGGAAGAGCACCCTGCTGCAGTCCATCACCGGTCTCGGCGACGGGCAGCTGCCGGCGTCCACCGGTTCCCGGGTGACCGCGGCGCGCATCGTGGTCTTTCATTCCCCGGCCGCCCAGCGGGCCACCCTCACCCTGCATTCCTTCGAGAGCTTTCGACAGCACGTTCTTCGGCCGTACCACGTGGGCCTGAACATTCTTCCGGTGCCGGCGTCCCCGGAGGAGTTCGCCCGCTACCGGTATCCGGAGGTCACCGACCTCGCGAACGAGGAACGCGGTGGCCACCGCCAGGCGGCCCTGCTGCGCCGGCTGCGGGACATGCAGGACTCCTTCGGGTCCTACCGGGAACTGCTGCGCGGCACCGAGCAGGACATCGCGCTTTCCGACGTCCGCGGCTACGTCACCTACCCACCGGCGTCGCAGGAGGCCGCCGGTGGCGCGAGCCGCCCCTACCTCGCGGTCCGCGAACTGCGCGTCCACACCCCGTTCCCGCACGCGCGGGTGGACCGGCTGGCGGTCGTCGACCTGCCGGGTCTGGGCGAGGTGTCGGCGGAGGCGCACATCCACCACATGGAGGCGTTGCGCGACGACGTCGACCTGGTCCTGCTCGTGAAACGGGCGGGTCAGGGGCTGGCCCTGTGGCGGGAGGAGGACGAGCAGAACCTCGACCTGCTCGACGAGGCCCGCGGGCCGATCACCGCCCGGCGTGACCGGGAAACGGATTCGCCAGAACGAGGACGAACTCACCGGGGACCTGCTCGCCGGCGAGTTCCGCGCGGGTTCGCTGTCGGGCACGGAGAGCGTCAACTACTACCACATGCAGATCACGCCGGACGATGTTCCGGGCGAGGGCCTGGCCATGACGTTCATGGACTTCCCCGGCCGGCTGCTCACCCCGTCCGAGCGGGCCACCCGAGCCGCGGAATGGGCGGAGATCCTGGCCTTCACCCGGGTGAGCACCGCCCTGCTGATCCCGATCGACGCGGTCGTGCTCATGGAGGCGCGCACCAAGGACCAGCACCGCGCGATACCGCGCCTGCTGGGCCTGGGCGACGTCCGGACAGTCGCGGAGACCTGGGCGACAAGCCGCAACACCCGGCGCGGCGAACCGGCCACGGTGATCTTCTGCCCGGTGAAGTGCGAAAGCTACTTCACCGACCAGGGCGGCCGTGGCCGCGACCGTTCCCACGAACTCGCCCGCAGGATGCAGGAAGTGTACGCGAACGTGGTCGACACCATCCACCGCGAGGCGGGCCACGCGCAGCTGCTCTACGCGCCGATCGACAGCATCGGCTGCGTCGAACTCGTCGATCCGCACTGGACGCTCATCGACGGCGGGAAAATACTGGAACCCGACCCGGAGTTCCTGGTCCGCCCACCCGGTCGGCGCAGTGTCGTCGGAGCCAAGGACGTTCTCATCCCGCTGGTGAGCCAGGCCGTCAACGCCGCCCGACAGAGTGCGGAGAACCTCGAGAAGGCCGCCCGGGCCGAACAGGAACGACGCACCGAAGTGAACGGCCTCACCTTCTGGGACGCCGCCTCCAGATTCGGTTTCTGGACCGAGGTGCGGGACCGGATGGACGGCGCCACGAAACGTCGGAAAACGCTGAAGGAAGGCGCCACCGTCGAGGCCGCCGCGGCCCTGCGTACCCTCGACGCCTACGACAACGTGCTCGCCGGGATCAGCAACCGCAGCTACGGCCCACGGGTTCGCACCCTCTAAGGAGATCCCATGCGCGTCACGGTGATGACCAGGGGTCGCGCCCGGGCGAACGACTACACCTTCTTCCCCGAACCACCGGCGGACTCGTGGTGGCGCGCCTACGGCTCCCACACGTCCTTCGAGCACCCGACCCTGCTCGTCGAGTCGGACGGCCAGGCAGGTACGTGGCGTCTGTACGCCGGCGGCATTCCCTCCAGACGGAGGGATTCGCAGGCGACCCGCATCCGGTACTCCTGCGTTCTCGACGGCGGCACCGGCGAGGCCGAGGGTGTCGGCCTCGCCCGGGCCCTCGTCACCGCCTGGCTGGTCGAGGACGAGCGCGCCAGACTGGGCCGCCGCCTCGACCAGTGGGCCGGTGAGGACATCGTCGACGCCTGGTACCTGACCGACACCACCCGCCCCGGGCCCGACGAGGTCGCCCACGCCGTCGCCGCGGCGGTGGATGTCACCGGCCCGCACGAGGCCACGCCGACCGCCGAGGCCACCGCTCCCTGGCCGTGGCCTGGGGACGTCGTGGTGGGCAGCCTGGCCGCCGACGAGGCGAAGGAATCCCTGCTCACGCTGGTCACCGCACTGCTCACGGGCACGGCCGCCGGGGCCGCCGTCCTGCTGAACCTGCTGGACTTCGGCAGATGGCCCAACCCGTCACCCGACCTGGTCGCCCTGGTCAGCCGCAGCGGCCCGGACGTGCTGATCCTCGACCCGCACAGCGCCACCCCCTTCGCCCTGGCCGCCCCCACGGCGTCGACGCCGACGCCGACGCCGACGGTGCCCGAGGTGATGCGCGGCCCAAAAGGCCCGTTCCCGGCCCGCCGGATTCTGCTCGGGGCGATTCCGCTGATAGCCCTGGCGACACTGACAGCAGCCCTGACTCTTGGTTTCCTGTTCCTGCACAGGTGAAATCGGTCTTCGGATTCCTCAAGGGCGCCCACGACTATGTCCACTCCAGTCGCCATCCTCGAGCACAGCCGCTTCTCCTGCTCGTCTCACCCGTGCTTCTCAGCGGCCAGGGCAGCGTCCTGCTCAGCCCGGACCCCTGGACGCTGCCCCGCTATGACATGACAGCCGTCAAGGACGTTCCGGGCGAACTGCGGTGGATACTCCACGCCCGCGCCGGCCTGACTGTTCGAATCGGCCACAGGATCGACAGTTTCGACCGCCCGGGCGGCGAATCCCAACAGTACTACAGCTGCCAGGTGGCCGATCCAGAGCTTTCCCAGCCGACGACCGAACACCAGTGGTTCACGGAGATCCAGGCGACGGAGAAAATCGACGACGAGTTCGACCTTGACATGATTCGGTGGGCGTTCTCCGCCCATGACCACTAGCCAGTGGCGGATGAGAGGTGCGCGGTGGGAGATTTCCTGACGGACCTGTTCTCGTTGGACGGACGTTCGGCGGTGGTGACCGGGGCCACCTCCGGGATCGGCCGGGCCATCGCGGGCGCACTCGGCCGGGCGGGAGCCCAGGTCGTCGCACTGGGCCGCCGCACCGACGCGCTCACCGCGGTGGTGGCCGAACTGCGCGCCGCCGGGGGCGCGGCGGAGGGCATCAGCGTTGACCTGGCGGATCGAGCGGAGCTGCGTCGGGTGGCGGAGCGCGCGGCCGAGCCGTTCGGCGAACCGGACATCCTGGTGACCGCGGCAGGCGTGAACCTACGGCCGCCGTTCGGCGACCTCACCGACCAGCAGTGGGATCAGACGATGGCCGTGAACCTGGACGCGCCCTATCTGCTGGGCCGACGGTACGGGCCGGCGATGGCGGCGCGCGGCTGGGGGCGGATCGTCAATCTGGCGTCGCAGCAGACGATTCGGGCGTTCGGGAACAGCGGTGCGTACGGGGTGTCCAAGGCGGGCATCGCCGCGCTGACCAGATCGCAGGCCGAGGCCTGGTCGAAACACGGGGTGTGCTGCAACGCGATCGCACCCGGATTTGTTCGGACACCCATGACCGCCGCCGTTTTCGAGGACCCTGGGCGAGCGGAAGCCCTCGCGGCCCGTACGATGATCGGGCGCAACGGGGAACTCTCGGATTTCGTGGGTGCCGCGGTTTTCCTCGCCGGCCCGTCGGCCGCCTACATCACCGGGCAGACGCTCTTCGTCGATGGCGGCTTCTCGGCCACCTGAGCGGTGACCCCAGAACCTGTGACCCCAGAACCTGTGACCCCAGAACCTGTGGGCCCAGAAGTCGTGACCCCAGAAGTTGCGGGCCCACTCTCTGCCACTTCTAAGCTATAGCACGGTGGGGGGCTTGCCGCAAGACCCGGTGGATGCCGCAGAATCGCCAGCCGTGGCTGGCATCCGTGGTGGAACGGGTGCCCGGTCCGCGCGCAGTGGTCGTCCGCGACCTCCGACCGAAAGCTGGAGCTGACGCTGTTGAACTCCCTCACCACCAGCGCGTTCGACCTGCCCGAGCATCTCGCCGCGAAGGGCGACGAGGCTCTGGTCGGCGACGACGATCGGCACTTCGCCGCCATCACGGCCAGCCTCGAGCGGCAGATCGCCGAGCTCACCGAACGTCTCGTCCAGGCGCGTCGCCGGCCAGGCGGCAAGGGTCAGGCCGCGATGGACCGCGACCTGGAGGTGCACCGCCTCACCGACCGGCTGCGCACACTGAGCCGCTTCGGCCTGGATCTGTGCCTGGGCCGGATGGTCCACGCCGGCAGCCCAGACAGCCCAGACAGCCCAGACGGGCCGGTGTACATCGGTCGTCTCGGCCTGTTGGACCAGGCCGGGCGGCGGCTGCTGCTCGACTGGCGCTCCCCCGCCGCCGAGCCGTTCTTCGGTGCGACCCACGCGAACCCGATGGGTTTGGCGAGCAGACGCCGCTACCGCTGGACCCTCGGACGGATCACCGACTACTGGGAGGAGGTCTTCAGCACGGACGGCACCGGCGAAGCTGGGACGCTCGAAGGGCATGCCGCGCTCGACGACCAGTCCGCCTTCATCGCGAGCCTGGGCAGCAGCCGCTCGCCCCGGATGCGGGACGTGCTGGGCACCATCCAGGCCGATCAGGACGCGATCATCCGCGCGGGCTCGCGTGGCGCGCTGGTCGTCGACGGCGGCCCCGGCACCGGCAAGACCGTCGTCGCCCTGCACCGCGCCGCCTACCTGCTCTACGCCGACCCGCGCCTGCGCCAGCGCCGACGCGGCGGTGTGCTGGTCGTCGGCCCCCACCAGCCCTACCTGGTCTACACCGCCGACGTCCTGCCAAGTCTCGGTGAGGAGGGCGTGCAGACCTGCACCCTGCGCGACCTCGTCCCCGAAAGCCCCGGCGTCCCCGGAGCGGTCGACGGTGCCGAGGAGCCCGCGGCGCTGGTCGAGCGGCTCAAGGCGTCGGCACGCTGGGTGGAGGCGATCGACACGGCCGTGCGCTTCTACCAGGAGCCACCGACGGCCACGGTGACGATCACGACTCCGTGGTCGGACGTCCGACTCACCGCCGACGACTGGGCGCAGGCGTTCGACGTGGCGCAGGTCGGCACCCCGCACAACGAGGCACGCGACCAGGTCCTCGAGGAACTGCTCACGATCCTCGAGGAGAAGTTCGCCAACGTCCTGGTCGGCGATCCCGACGGGGACGGCTACGAGGAGATTCCCCCCGAGCAGCTGCGCGCGGCCCTGCTGCGTGACCGGGGATTCCGCGGCGCGTTCGCACGGGCCTGGCCGCTGCTGGACGCACCCGACATCGTCGCCGACCTGTGGTCCGTGCCGGCTTACCTGCGCAGATGTGCGCCGTGGCTGAGCCGCGAGGAGGTCGGGGCGCTGCGCCGCGCCGACCCCCGGGCGTGGACGAACGCCGACCTGCCGCTGCTCG
Source organism: Frankia sp. AgPm24 (assembly GCF_023243055.1). Lineage (NCBI taxonomy): Bacteria > Bacillati > Actinomycetota > Actinomycetes > Frankiales > Frankiaceae > Frankia > Frankia sp. AgPm24. Next base: position 27,273 of record NZ_JALKFW010000159.1, read on the forward strand.
ACCTCGCCCGCCAACGCCTCGGCGACCCGCGGTCCGCCCGTCGGCGCCGCCAGCAGGCGTCCGCGGCGGCGGCCGAGCGGGAACGGATGTCCCATGTCGTCGACAGTCTGCTCGCGGCCGAGGACGACTACGAAGGGGCTGCGACGATGCTCGTCGGCCAGGACATGCGCGACGCCCTGGTCGACGCGGACGCGTTCACCCGCACCGACCCCGACCTGCTCGCCGGCCCCTTCGCGCACATCGTCGTCGACGAGGCCCAGGAACTCACCGACGTGCAGTGGCAGATGCTGCTCGCCCGCTGCCCGTCACGCAGTTTCACCATTGTCGGCGACCGCGCTCAGGCCCGCCACGGCTTCACCGAGACCTGGCGGGAACGCCTCGCCCGGGTCGGTTTCGACGAGGTTCGGCTCGCCTCGCTCAGCATCAACTACCGGACGCCTCAGGAGGTGATGGCCCAGGCCGAACCGGTGATCCGCGCCGCGCTGCCCGACGCCAACGTGCCGACGTCCATTCGCGCCAGCGGCCTGCCCGTCACCCGGGCGGCGGTGAGCGACCTGGAGAGCATTCTGATCGACTGGCTGGACGGGCGGTCCGAGGGCACTGCCTGCGTGATCGGCACCGCGGATTTCCAGCCGTCGGAACGCGTCCGGTCTCTTCCCCGCGTTCAGGTGCTGACACCGACCCTCGCGAAGGGCCTCGAGTTCGATCTGGTGATCCTGGTCGACCCGGAGACCTTCGGCGTCGGCATCACCGGCGCGGTCGACCGCTATGTCGCGATGACCCGCGCCACCCGCCACCTCGTCCTGCTCTCCCCGTCTGATCTCGTCCGCACCTGATCTCGTTGGCACCTGATCCGGCCAGCACCTGATCCGGCCAGCACCTGATCCGGCCAGCACCTGATCCGGCCGGACGTCTGGCGCCATCGATCCCGCGCGATCAGAATCCGGAAGGCCGTCCGGGGCATCCACCTGGGCCAGGATGTCCCGGACGGCCACGACGATCAGAAGGATCGATCGATCAGCACGGCCATATGGTCAGCGAGGTGCGAATACGTTCGCCCATCCCATCGCACGGAAATGAATGTCCGGTGCGGGGGCTCGGTCAGAGGGCCGGCTCGGAGAGGGCGGCCTGGACGACGCGGACGACGTCGTTGATCGAGGAGAGGGTGAAGACGTCCTGGTCGTCGATCTCGATGCCGTAGGTGCGCTCGACCCGCGAGATCATGACGAGAACCTTCACCGAGTCCGCGCCTTCGGCTCCCCGCAGGTCCGAGTCCGGTGCGAGGCGGTCCAGTGGGATGCCGATCTCGCGATGCACGATCTCGGTGACGGTACGAAGGATCTCGTCTCGGGACACGGCGGTGGTCATGCTGACACTCCTTGCCTGGTCGGATGGCCGGGTCGGACCCGGGCTGGTCAGGCGGGCGTCTCGGCCGCGGCCAGGTCGGCCATGGCGCCACGGATGGATGAGTTGCGGCTGAGATCGAGACCCACGGCCGTCCCGAGCATGCGCCGGAGCTTCGCCTGCAGCTTGTCCAGGGCGTCGGGCGCGGAGATCTGGAGATAGACGTCGATGACGTCGTCGACGGTCTCGTAGCCCCGCATCTGTTCCACCCGCTGGTGCTTGTAGACGCCCACCGGGTGATTGAGCCGGGCGCTCGTCACGTAGAAGTGGATGCGCTCCAGCACCGACTTCAGCTCGTGTGGGTGCTGCTCCAGCCGGCGCTTCAGATAGTAGAGGAACTCGCGGGCGTGCCCCGCCTCGTCCCGGCTCGCCCGCAGGAAAAGATCGGCCAGAACGGGTTCCTCGACCCATTCCGACAACGCCCGGTAGACCGTGTTGACAATGATCTCGGAGATCACGTTCGTGGTCAGTGTCGCGCTCGGGGTGACGCCGGCCTCGTACGGCTCCCGCAACGCCTCGATCCTCGCCTGGTCGATGTGGACGTCGACCCCTCGCAGCCACGCCCGGAACGCGTAGTGGTGCTGGAGTTCCTGATAGGCCCAGACAGCGACGAAGGCCGAGCAGTCGTAGTCGTCGTCGAACTCGCTGAGGAATCCGTGCAGACCGGGAAGAGAGGTGGCCTCACCCATCACCACGCCCTTGACAAGGGGAATGTAGGCGGGCTGGACCAGATCGCGACGGATGTTGTCAAGATCGAGGTCGGAGACCTTCCACTGCAGACGCTCGTAGTGTGTGAAGACCTCGAAGCTGTGCGCCGTTTCCGGCGTGGCGGTCGGCATGGGAGAATCCCTCCTGGGTATTTCCTCGCAGCCCGTTCCGCCACCATATTCGGCCCGTCAGCCGCCGGCAACCATTGATCACACTATCCCAATCGCACAATCCACATTCGCTATCCCGTGGCGTCCGGGCTCTCCGCCGCCGCCGGTCGGAGGCGGACACGCACCCGCGACCCCGCCCACGATCCGCGCGCCCGCCGGCATCGCCCTGCGGTACAACCGGAACGGGCCCCCTGCCCGAGAGGGCCGAACCTGTCGAGAGGATCGTGCCCGTGACCTCGCCTTCTTCCCCCGCAACGGCCAGCGGGATCGCGTCCGGACCGCGCACACCCGGGTTCGGGGTGCATCTGGGATCGGTCAACCCCAAGGCCTGGGTGGACGTCGCGGTCGAGGCCGACCTGCTCGGGTTCGAGTCGGTGTGGGTGCCCGAGCACGTGGTCGTGCCGATCGAGACGAGCGGGAGCCCGTTCGCCGGGTCGGACCATCCGCCGATCCCGCCGAACGTCCCGGTGCACGACGCCCTGGCGATGCTGAGCTTCATCGCGGCGAAGACCACCAGGATAAAAATCGGTACAAATGTGTTTAATATTGGACTTCGCCATCCTTTTCTCACCGCACGGGCGGCGACGACGGTGGACATCCTCTCCGGTGGCCGGCTGGCCCTCGGGGTCGGCGCGAGCTGGCTGCGGGCGGAGTGGGACGCGCTCGGCCTCGACTTCGACACCCGCGGCGCACGGATCGACGAGATCCTCGACGTCCTGCGCCGGCTGTGGACCGAGGAGGTCGTCGAGCATCACGGCCGGTTCTTCGACTTCGGTCCGGTCACGTTCGAACCGCGACCGGTGCGCCCGAGCGGACCGACGCTGCACATCGGCGGGGACGGAGCCGCGGCACTGCGCCGAGCCGCCACGTACGGCACCGGCTGGATGCCGATGAACCACACCGCCGAGCAGCTACCGGCATCCCTGGAGCGCCTGACCGCCCTCGCCGAGCGCGCGGGACGCACCGACCCGCTGGAGGTCACCATCAGCGGCCAGGTGCGCCGGCCCGAGGACATCGAGCCCTACGTCAGGGCCGGAGTGACCCGGATCATCGTCCAGCCGTGGGCTCGCTCCCGGGAGGCGATCGACGAAATGCGGCGCTTCGCGGCGGATGTCATCGTCCCGCTGGGTGCCGGCTGAACCGACCGGGGCGGCATCGTTTTGCACCAGGCCCGCCGAGGCACGCCCAGTGCCACCGAGACGGCTCGACCGTGCGCCCTCGACCGGTACCCTGAGCCGACGCTATCAATTCAGCACCGCCACAAAATCTGCATACATACAGTATTTTTGGAACTACCCGCAGTAAAGCGATGCAGGTCGCAGGAAACAAGCCGCTTTCTTGTTGCATCGTTATAGATGTCAGCACTAATTGCGGGAGTGACCTAATGCATTCTGTGGACCACGTCACCATCGTCGGCCCGTCGGACGGCGGCTTAGGCATAGAGCTGCCTCGTCAGGACCTACGGCACCGCGCCGAGCTCGCGGGCCGCACCGACCGGACGGGCGCGCGCGTACGAGCCGCTCTGCGCTGCGCGAACGGGCCACTGCGCGCCCGCGTCCTCGCGCACACGCTCGACCTTCCGTCGTCCGAGGTCACCGCCGCCCTGCGGCGGCTCCAGGAACTCGGCGCCGCCACCTCACGGGACCGCAGGTGGACCGCCGTCATCGACGACTGAGTCGAACCCGGGGCGTCTGAGCCGAACCGGGACGACGATCCCGGCCGCTCGATCCCGGCCGCCCGACACCGAACCGCGATGCCCGAGGCGACGAGCCGGCCAACGAAGCTCCGGCTCGCCTCGACCCCGAACGACCCGCCGAGCACAGCACCGTCCTGGTCGAAGCACATTCGACGGACTCGGCCGACCACGGCCGGGTTTCCCCTGACGGGCGCCCCCGGCGGCGTCATCACGCGCGTCACATTATTGCGGTTTTATCAACGCCGGGCCGAGATGTTCCGTTGAAGACGAACTCACCGGTGATGGCGGTTTCGCCGTTCCAGCACGTGTCCGAGCCCGGATTGGTCTCGATGTTGTCCGTATCCGGCCCACCGTCGCGCATCTGAGCCGACGCGCAGGGGTCACTGCCCGGCGACCCTGCGTTCACCTCGACCGGGGACGCTTGTCACCGAGGGACCACGGACCTTCGGAGGCAGCGTGGCACGGTCGTCGGTCATCGTCACCGGCGCGGCGTCGGGGATCGGACGCGCGTGCGTGCACCTGTTCACCGAGCGCGGCTGCGACGTGGTGGCTGTCGACAACGACAGGTCCCGCCTCGAGGATCTGGCCCGAGCCGCCCGGGCTGACGGGTTGGCCGGACCGGGCGAGCTCGTCACGCTGGTCGGGGACGTGTCCAGGCAGGAGACGGGCACGGCCATGGTGCGCGCGGCGCTGGAGCACTTCGGCCGCCTCGACATCGCGGTGCTCAACGCCGGGATCGGCGGCACCCTGCCCTGGGAGGACGAGGGCGCGATCGCCCGGCTCGACGAGATCCTGGCGGTCAACGTGCGCGGCGTCGCGATCGGCATCCGGTCGAGTGTGCCGGCGCTGCGGGCCACCGGTGGTGGAGCGATCGTCGTGACGGCGTCCAGCGCGGGGCTCGCGGCCGACCCGGGCAACTGGGCCTACAACGCGTCCAAGGGCGCGGTGATCAATCTGGTCCGGGCGGCGGCACTTGATCTCGCCGCCGCGCACATCCGGGTCAACGCGATCGCCCCCGGCCTGACCGAGACACCGCTGATGGCCCGCCACCGCGACATCCCGGGGCTGGTCGAGGCGTCCAGCCGGCGCGTCCCGCTGCAACGCTGGGGGCTTGCCCGGGAGCAGGCCGCGGCCATCTGGTTCCTCGCGTCGGCCGACGCCGCCTACATCACGGGCGCCGTCCTGCCCGCGGACGGCGGCCTGACGGCGATGCACGGCGCCGTCCCCCCGCCACCCCTGGCCTGACGACCGACGGCCACACCTGGCCTGACGACCGCGGCTGGTGGCCGCACCAGCGGTGGCCTGCCACGGTGCAAGGGGGACGTGCAGGGCCGCACCTGATGGTTGCGCTCTTTGCGGGATCGGCCCAGCACGGTGTGATGTGTTCACCGGCGGACGCACAGACCGCGTCCCAGCTACCGAGGCGAGGAGGGCTCCTGGTGAGTACAACGGGATTCTCCTCCTGGGACTGCGGATTCCGCCGAGGGTTGCTGCCCCGCTCGCATTCGATCCCCCATCGCGGTGGGCGGATCGCCACGCGGGCGTGTATGGGCGGTGAGGCACACCGGGAGAGGACCGCACGCATCGCAATCCCAGGTCCTCTCCCGGACCCTGTTCCCACGACCAACCCCGCACCATCCGACCCGCGGACGACCGACCCGCGGACGACCGACCCGCGGACGACCGACCCGCGGACGACCGGCCAGCACACGACCGGCCAGCACACGGCGGTGCGGGCCGCCGCCGGGGCGTTGCCGTACTGGCGACGGCCGGCCTGCGCTCCCGGGCTGCGGTTCACCTGCCGCGACAACACTGTGATCATCCGCTACCGGTACGCCGGTCGGACATGCGAACTGCGGATGCCCCACGGGCTCTGGTCGCAGTTCGTCGACGACGTCCGGCGGGGACGGTTCGATCTGCTCGCCGTCGCCGACGGAGAGAACGGCTGGACGTCGTGGAGTCTGGGCCACGGTCAGGTCGCCCGCGGCCTGCCCGACGAAGTGATCATCCGGGTCGGCGCACGGCAGGACGAGCAGCGGGAGCGTCGGCTGCCCACGACGATCTGGGAGTTGATCCTCGTCGCGGTGCGGGCGCACGCCATCGACAACCTCGACGCGCCGACGCCCGTCCGACCAGGTGATCATCGGCCGTCCGGCTTCCTGCTCCTGCACGGCAGCGCCCTGCGCCCGACGACCCGACCACACACCGACGGCCAGGACCGGCAGCCAGGCGACTAGCCGGTTCGACACACGGCCCGGCGCGGTCCGCGGAGGGCTGACCGCGCCGGGTCACCGCACCCGACCCCGACCCCTGCCCCTTGGTCACCGGTCACCGGTCACCGGTCACCAGCCACCAGCCATCGGCTGGTTCGGACCAGGCGCCCCTGCGACGGGGACGCCTCAGCCCGACGGGCCGCTCGCCGCCCCCCACCCCATCGGCGAGTGGCCCGTCGGATGTTCGTGGCACCGCGCGCCGCCCGTTCGGGCCGGCCGACGGGTGCACCTAGGAGCCGGCGGCGACCGGTGGGCGTGCCCATCCGGGCATACCCCGCTGGCCAGCGAATTCAGTGTGATGCGCGCCAGGGGCCGGTTCCCCCCGGGTGCACCGGGGTGTTCCCACGGGGGTGCCCACGGCGGGCTCGAACCACCCCCACCGGACGGTTCTCGCGCGCCATCAGCCGCTGTACCACGGGTCACATCGGCGCCCCGCGCGGCGTCAGCGGTGACATTCCGATGGACCGGGATGCATTATCCGTCCTGGCCCGGAACAGATTCCCGCCGACCCGCCGACCCGGAAATCCACCCGCCTTGGACGCGGCCCTCGACAGGGTTTTCTGGCCGGTCGGAATGCTGTTCCGACCGGCCAGAACAGGGGATGTCAGACCGCGGCGAACGAGACCTCGGTCGACTTGATCAATGCTGTGACCTCGACACCCGGCTCAAGCCCGAGCTCCTCGGCAGCGGCCCGGGTGATGGCGGCGGTGATCTCCAGGCCCTCGCCCAGCGCGATGCGCGCCACCGACATGGCGCCGCCGGAGTCGAGGTCGACGAGCGTCCCGCGCAGCTTGTTGCGGATGCTCAGACCAGCGGTTTCGCGGATGGCCACCGAGATGTCCGTTGACTTGATCAGAGCGGCGACGGGGCTGCCCACGCCCACGCCCAGCTCCTTGATCGCATCCATGGTGACGGTGGCCGTCAGCGTGTGCCCACCGGAGATCTCCATGGCGACGGTCCCCATGACGGAGCCGTGGACAACTTCGCTCACAATCCCGGTGAATTGATTACGAATACTAAGGACCATGAATAAATCCTACCCGGTGGATGTATCGAAGGAGTTGCCGCGACGATGACTCACCTTGGCGATGCGATCGATACCGGAGCGCGACCGCCGCCGACGCCGCCACCCCTCATCCGACCACGCCACATACGGGGGGTGGCCCCCTACCCCGTTCGGGCATGAATCCGCCGGCACGGGCGCCACACGCGAGCTTGTTCCGCATCTGCGTCGAAATTGCTACCATCAGCCCGTAGTTGCGGCGCAAGAGGCCCGCAATGTGTCCGTGATCCGCGGGTGGGTCCAGGCAACGAGAAGGGATGAAGGTGATGTCGCCGCAGCTCAGCGTCGTTACTGTTGTTCCGGAGCGGCGCGGCGCCCCGGAAACCAGGGCGCGCGGCGGCCACCAGGTGCTGGCACCTTCGGGCGTCCGGACTTCTGTTCGTAGCCGGGCGTCAACAGAGTTGGTAATTTTTGAGCCGACCCGAAAAACGCCGGAAACCGACCGGCCCACCGGCGGCCGGCACCTTTGTTCTGACCCTTTCCCGCAGAGCCGATACGAGCCGACGAGCAGAGTAGGTGGCTGACGTGTTCTGGAGCGGTTCCGCGCACTCGCACGAGGAGACGAAACAGTGGCTCGCCCGTGTCGACGCCGTCACTCCGGTGCTGACCCAGGAGCGTGAACGGACCGAACGAGAACGGGTGACATCCCCGGCCGTCCTCGACGCGCTGCGGGAACAGGGCATCCACCGCATGTGGGTGTCCCCGTCGTTCGACGGCGGCGGCGTCAGCGTCCGCACCGGATCCGCCGTGTTGCAGGCACTCGCCCGCGTGGACGCGTCGGTGGCCTGGCAGATGGGCGTGCAGGGCGTCATCTCCCGGATGTCGGACTACCTGCCCGAGCAGGTCTCCAGGCTGTTGTTCGCCGAATCCGACGGCCTCGTGGTCGGCGGCATCAACCCGACCGGACAGGCCGAGGCGGTACCCGGCGGATACCGGCTTCGGGGCCGCTGGTCGTTCGCCAGCGGATCGACCCACGCCGACTGGCTGGTCTGCGCCAGCACCCTCACCAACGCCGCGGACGCCAGCAACCCCGCCGGCGGTACCAGCCCCGCCTGCGGTACCGAGGACGCCGCCCGGCCGCCGGCCACGCGCATGCTCTTCGTGCCCGCCGACGCGGTGCGATTCGACGACGACTGGCGGTCGATGGGGCTACGCGGCACCGGCAGCGTGAGTTTCACCGCCGACGATCTGTTCGTCCCCGCCGAGTTCTGCGTCGACGGGAGCCTGCTCCGCCGCCCGCCGCAGGATCGGCCCTCGCGGGGCTATCCCATCGCCTACTACGACTTCGGGCCGTTCACCACCGCGTCCACCGTCCTGGGAATCGCGCAGGACGCGCTGAGCGCCTTTCCCGGCATCGCCGTCGGCGCCGTTCCCGCCCGGGGGACGCAGACCCTCGCCGCCAGCCACACCGTGCAGGCCGGGCTCGCCCGGGCCGCCGGCCTGGTGCGCGCCGCGGAGCTCATGCTCGAGGACGCGGCCAACCACGCCGAACTGCGCTGTCCGCTCGGCGGCGAGGACCTGTCCGCGCTGATCAGACTGGCCGCGGCCACCGTGGGTGAGCACACCGTCCGGGCCGTCGACAGCCTGCACAGCCTGGCCGGCACCCGGTCACTGGCCGAGGGCAGCCGGTTGGATCGCTGTTTCCGGGACGTCCACAGCGCCGTCGCGCACATCACACTGGCGCCGACGAACTTCGAGATGGTGGGTGCCTACCTGCTCGGCGACGCGCTGATGATGCGACGATGACCGGGGCTCGCGGCGGACAGGCACGACGGCGGACGCTGCCCAGCCGGCGTCGCCCTCGTCCCCGCCACCCACGCACACCCGATCGACCGCCGTCCCGGCCCGGCCTCTCCCCGCGCCGGCCCGCGCGCGGCCCCGCCTCCATCCGCACGACGGCACCGGCCGAGCGACGGCGCCGACCAGGCGACGGAGCCGACCAGGCCACAGATCGAGCAGTAGTACTGACCGCTCCGATACAACCGCGACGATCAGCCCGACACGGCGTGATTCGGGTCAATAATCAGCGGATGGCCTTCACATCTCCCGGTAGGATGAGCACAATGCCCGCATTCGACGTGAAGACCGCCATCACCCTCCATCCGGCCAATCCGGTGGACGATTACTACAGATACCCTTTTGTCACCCTTTCGACAGTTTCAGACAGAACCGCGCCCCTGCGGGCGCGGAGGCCGACATGACGCACGCCTATCCCGCCATGGCCACGGCGCCGGCTGAGACCGAGGCCCCCGAGGTGCTGTTCGTCTGCACGCGGGGCGCCGGCCGCTCGCCGATGGGGGCAGCACTGCTCAGTCAGCACAGCCACGGTCGCATCCAGGCCCATTCGGCGGGCACCTGCCCCGCGCCGTGGACGCCACCCGTGGTCGTCACGGTCATGGCCGAACTCGGCATCGACCTGTCCGCGCACCAGCCGACCCCGCTCACCGACGACGCGCTGCGATCCGCCTCGGTGATCATCACGATGGGGTGTGGTGACGCGGTCCCGCAGTATCCGCATGCCCGGTACCTGGCCTGGGAGATCGACGATCCGGCCGGGTGCTCCCTCGACGAGGTCCGCTCCATCCGCGACGAGATCGACGCCCGGGTCCGGGCCCTGCTCTACAGCCTCGGCATCGCCGCCCGGGTCGGTCTGCTCCGCGGTGGCGCCATCCCCGGCAGCCCCGACCCCGACCGCCCGGGCGGTCCTGGTCTGGTCGCGGGCCCACGGATCGTCGGTGACGGGCCGTCCGCCCAGATCGGCGGTGCGTCGGTGAGCACGGCCGCGACGCTGACCGGTCAGATCGTCCGCGAGCCGGCGACGCTCGGCTACGGAGGCTGGCCACAGCGGCTACCCGTCCCGCCGCCGCGGGCCCGCCACCACCAGCTCGCCCTTGTCCGTGCGCCCCAGATCGGCCCCGTGCCACACGGCTGAGCCGGATCACCCGTAGCCACCAGCCGGCTACTCGGCCCGGCTACTCGGCGGCGATCCGTCCGACATGGGCGACGGTGCATCGCAGCGCGGTTCCGCTCGGGACGTCCACGCCGACCGGGCGGGAGGTGAACGTCTTGATCTCGCCCGGCGCGACCCGCAGCACGGAGGCCAGACCACTTTCGATCTTGCTGTCGTTCGCCCGGACGTCGATCTGGATGACGTAGTTCGACCGCTTGGACGAGCTGTTACGCACCGTCCCCTGCACCACCGCCCGGTGGTTGTCCGGGTCGCGCGTGCACGTGGTGACCCGGACGTCGCTGGCCACCCCGGACCCGCCCGACGAGCAGCCGACCAGCAGGCCGACGCTCATCGCGGCGAGCCCCAGCGTCACCCCGACCACGGATGGGCGACTGGCGCGCGAGGATCGCATTCCGCGAGCCTATGAGGCGACGCCGAACCAGACCCGGCAGTGACAGATTCCGCACTGTCAGCTCCCTGACTGCGCCGGCGCCAACAGTGCCTCGGACGACAGCCAGGCCCGCAGTCTCTCGGGCGGCAGCGGACGGGCGAACAGGTAGCCCTGCGCGGCGTCACAACGGGCTCGACGCAGCCGCTCGACCTGGTTCTCGGTTTCGACTCCCTCGGCGGTGACGATGAGCCCGAGCGCGTGCCCCAACGCGACCAGCGCGTGCAGGGTGGTCGCGGTGCCCGGGTCGGCGGCCGCGTCCCCGTCCCGGATCACCAGCGGGCCGGCGAGCTTGAGGGTGTGCAACGGCAACCGGTGCAGCCGGGCGAGGTGGGCGTAGCCCGTGCCGAAGTCGTCGAGCGCCAGGCGAACCCCCCGCTCGGCCAGATCGCCCAGCACCCGGGTCACATCGCCGGTCGGGCCCAGCAGCATCGCCTCGGAGAACTCCAGTTGCAGCAGATCCGCCGGCAGTCCGGTGGCCACGAGAATCCGGTCCACCTCGTCCACCAGACCCGGCGCGCGGACCTGCCCCACGCTGAGATTGACACTGACATACCGGGCATACCCAGGGTGGTCGATCCGCCAGCGGGCCGCCTCGGCGCAGGCCAGTTCGAGCACCCGACGGCCAAGCGCGGCGATCTGGCCGTTGTTCTCGGCCGACCCGAGGAACATCTCCGGTGGCAGCAGCCCGAAGCGGGGATGGCGCCAGCGCACCAGCGCCTCCGCGCCGACCATCGACCTCGTCCGCCCCGGCCCCAACGCGACGATCGGCTGGTAGTGAACGACGAACTCGTCGTCGCGCACGGCGCTGGCCAGCATCGGTGCCAGCACATGCCGGTTGGCCTGGCCGCTGTCATGGTCGGCGTCGAACACGACCCAACGGCCGCGGCCGGCGTCCTTGGCCCGGTACAGCGACCGATCGGCGGCCTGCATCAGATCGTCGAAGTCGCCTTCGAGCACCTCGCTCTCGACCAGCCCCAGACTCGCCCCCACCGTCAGCACATGGCTGCCGAGCAGAATCGGTTCGGCGAGCGCGGCCAGCACCCGGGCGGCCACCGCGGTCACGTCCTCGATCCCGGTGGTGTCGGCGAGCAGCAGGACGAACTCGTCCCCGCCCATCCGGACCAGCATCTGCCCGTCCGTCAGCGTGGCTCGCAGGCGAGCGGACACGGCCACCAGCAGCCGGTCGCCGACCTCGTGCCCGAGGTCGTCGTTGACCGCCTTGAACCGGTCGAGGTCCACGAAGCACAGTCCGATCCGGCGGGACTGGCCCCGGGCGGTGAGCTCGTCGACCCGTTCCCCGAGCGCGATGCGGTTCGGCAGTCCGGTCAGGGCGTCGTGCCGGGCCTGGTAGCGCAGCGACTCCTGGAACTGGTGACGGTCCGTCACATCGGTGACGAGGGTCAGCTGCACCTCGCACCGACCGCCGCTGAACTGGCACGACGTCGACAGCTCGGCGCGCACGACCCCGCCGTCCGGGCCACCCAGGCGCGTCTCACTGCGCAGCCGGGTCTCGCCGTGTGGCCGGGTCGCGGGGCCGCGGCGCTGGTCGGCGAGGGCCGCGGCGAGGCGGGCCGCGTCGTCCGGGTGGGCGAAGTCGGGTAGCGACCGCCCGATCACCCGGGCCCGCGAGACCCCCACCATCCGCGCGAACGCGTCGTTGCTGTCCTGGATGCGACCGGACTCGTCGGCCACGACGATGCCGACCGTCGGCGCGGAGAAGATCAGCTGGACCCGCTCGGTGGTGGCCCGCCGGGCGGCCCGGTGGATCAGGTCCTGGTCGGCGAGGATGCGCTCGCGCAGCGCGTGGGTGTAGCCGCGGGCGAACGCGCCCTGCAGGGCGGCGATCCGATCGGTGAGCTCGGGACCGGGCGCGGACTCCAGCGCGGTGCGCAGGTGGGTGCCGCAGACCTCGATGGTCGCGGCGAGCACGTCACTGGCACCGTAGGTGTGCTCGAGCAGGGCGGCGGCGATGTCGGCCGCGTCCCGCGCGACGAACGGCTCGCGCAGCACGATGTCGACGAGCCGTTCGGACAGCCCGTGCAGCCACCGCTCGACGTCGACGCGCGGTGCGTCCGGGAAGCTCGCCCCGGCGATCGCGCGCGCCCAGGCCCGGGCGAAGCCGTCGACCCCCTGGGCGCGCACCGCCGTCGCCGTCTGTGTCCGGTCCATCCGGCGGCTCGTCAGCGGCGACCGACCGCGGCGAGTGCCACGGACCGCCTCGGGTCGTCCACCAGTGGATCCAGGGCGGCCGACCCCGGATCAGGACGCCAGCTCGGCAGGTGCACCAGACCGGGTTCGACCAGGGTGTAGCCCTCGAGCAGCCCGGCGATCCGCTCCCGGGTGCGCGGGTTGATACCGGTGGACGTCCGGTCGTAGACCCCGTGGACGTTGCGGGACTCGTCATCCCAGTCGTCGGCGACCAGATGCGACACGGCCACCGCGCTGCCCGCCGTGGTCGCGTCCCGGAAGGCCGCGACGATGGCGGCGGGATCGTCGTCGTCGCGGATGAAGTGCAGCACGGTGACCATCAGGACGGCGACCGGGCGACTCAGGTCGAGCAGGGCGGCGACCTGTTCGGAGCCGAGTACCGACGCCGGGTCGCGCACGTCGGCGCGCAGTATCGCCGCGCCGGGGTTGTCGGCGAGCAGCATCTCGGCGTGGGCGACCGCCACCGGGTCGATGTCGACGTAGACGACCCGCGCCCGCGGGTCGAGATGCTGGGCGATCTCGTGCACGTTGCCGACAGTCGGCACGCCCGAGCCGAGGTCGAGGAACTGGTTGATGCCGAACTCGGTCTGGATGTGGCGCACCGCCCGGTGCAGGAACAGCCGGTTCGAGCGGGCCACCAGCGGCGCGTCGGGGAAGGTCCGCACGACCGCCGCGTAGGCCTCCCGGTCGGCGGCGAAGTTGTGCGAGCCGCCCAGGGCGTAGTCGTACATGCGCGCGGCGCTCGGCCGGTCGACGTCCACTCCCGATGCCCATCCGGGTACGTCAGCCATCGTCACTCTCCCCGTTCGCAGCAACCCATCCGTTCGCGGCAACCAGGCCGTTCGCGGCAGTGCACCTGTTCGACCAGCCCAGCGTGGCCACGGACGGTAAAAGAATTGTCCATGCTCACCACATTCGTCACCACGCGGGTCCGCCAGATCGCGCTGGACGACCGAAGCCGGGCCAGCGAGTCACACGCAGCGTCACCACCACCCGCCGACCCCCGGTCGGCCCAGGCCGTCGTGGCCACGCCCACCCACGCCCGTCCACAGGGAATCACCGCAGGCGACAGCCCACCGCCGACGACAACCCAGGCCAGACGGAGGCAGGAAAAGGACCAACACGCATCGTCACCCGACGGAATCCTGTGTATACCTCTCGCTCTCACGTGAAGGTGCACGCGTCGAGGGCGCGGGTGGATGGACCCGACGGAAGGGCGCGCCGGACATCCACCGAACAAAGCACTGTCGGAATACACCGATGCGGAGAACCGCGCCCATGCACCCCCGTTCGCCCGGTGCACCGGTGCGCCGGGTGGCCCAGACAGGCCCACGACAGGCCAGGCCAACCCTGACGCCGCAGGCCAGCGGGCCCGCCGGGCCCCACCCGGTCCGGGCGGGGTAGGGGCGGTATGGTGGTCGCCGGACGCGGCACGGCTCATTTCCTGGCTTTGCCCCACGAGCGGGCCACCGCCCACAGAACAACCGCCCACGGCGCGCCGTCCGGGCTAGGTCTAATCGCCCGCCGGATCGGATGTGCTCCACACCACACAATGTGAGTCCAGGCGAGTCCCACCGTCGCGGAGTGAGGTGACGATGAACACGATGCCAGGGCGCGCACAGGGCGGAAAATAGTCAGGGGAGACCCGTGTGCTCGTGGGGATACGGTCTCCGCGGCGCCAACGGGCACCGCTGGGAGTCAAGAGGTTGAGCGGAGAAGGATCGTGAATACGGACAGCGCCCACACTGGGCACGCCGGCGAACCGGAACGGCTCGAGGGGCGCCGGAGCTCCCCGCACCGCGTGGTGATCATCGGCTCTGGCTTCGGCGGATTGTTCACCGCACAGGCTCTCCGCAAGGCGCCCGTCGAGATCACTCTGGTTGCCAAGACCACCCATCACCTGTTCCAGCCCCTGCTCTACCAGGTGGCGACAGGCATCCTGTCGGAAGGCGAGATCGCCCCGACCACCCGTGAGGTCCTCAGCAAGCAGGACAACGCCCAGGTCGTGCTCGGTGAGGTCACCGAGATCGACGTGAAGGCACGTACCGTCACGTCGCAGCTGCTCGGCCGTACCACCGTGCAGCCCTACGACAGCCTCGTCGTGGCCGCCGGTGCCGGGCAGTCGTACTTCGGCAACGACCAGTTCGCCACCCATGCCCCGGGCATGAAGAGCATCGACGACGCCCTCGAGCTGCGCGGTCGCATCTTCGGCATGTTCGAGCTCGCCGAGGCCTCCACCGACCCGTCCGACGTCGAGCGCCTGCTCACGTTCGTCGTGGTCGGCGCGGGCCCCACCGGCGTCGAGATGGCCGGGCAGATCGCCGAGCTGTCGCGCCGCACGCTGCGCCGCGACTTCCGCAGCATCGACCCGACCCGGGCCCGGGTCATCCTGCTCGACGCCGCCCCCGCCGTACTGCCGCCCTTCGGCGAGCGCCTCGGCGAGAAGGCGCAGGACAAGCTGGAGAAGATCGGCGTCGAGGTGCAGCTCGGCGCGAAGGTCGTCAACGTCGACGCGACCGGCATCGAGGTCGAGGACGCCGACGGCACCCGCCGCCGCATCGAGTCGGTCTGCAAGGTCTGGGCCGCCGGTGTCGCCGCGAGCCCGCTGGGCAGGCAGCTCGCCGAGCAGACCGGCGCCGGCATCGACCGGGCCGGCCGTGTCGAGGTGCTGCCCGACCTCACCCTGCCCGGTCACCCCGAGGTCTTCGTCATCGGCGACATGATGAGCCTCGACCGGCTTCCCGGCGTCGCGCAGGTCGCCATCCAGGGCGGCCGGCATGCCGCCAAGGAGATCCAGGGCTGGGTCGCCGGCAAGCGCACCGGCAACCCGTTCAAGTACCACGACAAGGGCAGCATGGCCACCATCTCGCGGTTCAGCGCGGTGGCCAAGATCGGCGGCGTCCAGTTCAGCGGTTTCCTCGCCTGGCTGGTCTGGCTTGCCGTGCACCTCGTCTACATCATCGGTTTCAAGCACCGCCTGACCACCCTGCTGCACTGGACGGTCAGCTTCATCGGCCGCGGCCGTTCGGAGCGCACCTGCACGGAGCAGCAGATCTTCGCCCGGGCCGCCCTGCAACGCCTCGGGGACAACTTCGCCCCGTCGCTGCCCCCCAAGAGCGACGAGGCACCCAGCTGGACGGGAGCGGCTCGCTCGCCGGTCCCCACCCAGCCCACCCCCGACGCGAACGGCCGGGCCGCCACCCGCGTCTGAGCGTCGCACCCGCACCACGACCGCCCGGGTCAGGAGTTCGATCTCCCTGGCCCGGGCGGTCGCGCGTACGAACACCACCGCGCGTATCACCTCCGGGCAGGCCAGGCCCCCGATCAGGTGATCCCCGGCCATCCCGCGGACATGGTCGCCGCGCGCTCGGCCGCACGGCGCACGCCACCGGGCAGCCGCCGCGCCCACGGCCGGATCGACCGCACACCACACCGTCCGGACCACGCTGATCCACCCCACACCGACATCCGCACGGCGTTCGCACCGGTATCCCCACCGACGTTCGCGTCGGCGTTCGCATCGGCGTTCGCGTCGGAGCCGGACACGGTTCGCATCTGGTTCACATGTCGGCACGGCACCGTGGTGGGGGCAGCGCGCCACATCGGCGCGCCACGCCGTCACCACGGCGTGCGGACGGGTGGAAGGACAGGTAACGATGCGCAGGTTCATGAGCACACGGCGAGGTGTCGCCGTGGCGTCGGTGGGCATGCTCGGCCTCGGACTGGGCGTCGGCCTGGGACTCACCGGCACCGCGGCCTCCGCGGACACCCCCGCCCCCACCGCCGCGTCGGCGCCCGCCACCGCACCGGACACCGAAGCACCGGCGGGCCGGCGACTCGGCCGCGACCACCCGCGGCTCGCCGAGGCCCGCCAACTGCGCCAGAACGCCCTGCACGGCGAGGCGACCGTCAGGACCGACAAGGGATACCAGGTCGTCAACGGCCAGCGCGGCAAGGTCACCGCGATCAGCCCGACCTCGCTCAGTGTCACCAGCGAGGACGGGTATGCCGCGACCTACGTCCTGACCGGCGACACGAAGTACCGCGTCGACCAGAAGGCGGCGAAGGTCACCGACATCCACTCCGGAGACACCGTCGCCGTGCGCGCCCGCACCACCGGCGACACCCACACCGCGGTCGTCGTCGCCGAACCCCGGGACTGACCCGCACGGATGTGCGCGATCCTGCCGGGGCTCGGGCGAGGAATTCGGTGTCCCGATTTTCTTCGCCGGGCCTCGGCAGTGTGCGAACGAAGGGTCGACCGAAAGGTGCTCCGTACCCGTCTCATACGATGACGGACCGGACGACGATGTCCCGCATGGCGACCCGGCACCCTCGGCTCCGGCCTGACCCGCGCCGCGTCCGCCGGGAGGAGGACGAGGGCACTGTGGTCGACACACATGTACGCACCAACCGGGAACGCTGGAACGAGATCTCGGACGAGTACCAGCGGCTGAACGGACCGCAGATCCGCCGCCAGGCGTTCACCGGCGATATCTCCTGGGGCCTGTGGGAGATTCCCGAATCGCGCCTCGGTGTTCTGGGTGAGGTCAACGGTCGGGATGTGCTGGAAATGGGGTGCGGCGGCGGGCAGTGGTCGACCGCGCTGGTCCGCCGGGGCGCTCGCGCCGTCGGGCTTGACCTTTCGGAACGCCAGCTCAGCCACAGCCGTCGGCTCGCCGCGGACACCGGGCTGGGTTTCCCGTTGGTGCAGGCGAGCGCCGAGGCGGTGCCGTTCGCCGAGGCATCGTTCGACATCGTCTTCGCCGACCACGGAGCCTTCAGCTTCGCCGACCCGATCCGGGCGATCCCCGAGGCGGCGCGGGTGCTGCGGCCCGGTGGCCTGCTGGCCTTCAGCCATGTCAGCCCGATCTACGAGGTCACGGTGCGCCCCGGCCGGGACTCCCCCGGCACCCGCCTGATCCGCGACTACTTCGGTCTGCGCCTGGTCCCCGAGGCGGACGGCCTGGTCAGCATGAACCTGCCCTACGGCACCTGGATCCGACTGTTCCGCGAGAGCGGACTCGTCATCGAGGACCTTCTCGAACCCCGCCCGCCCCGCCCCACCCAGGACGGCCAGGCGGTCTTCGACGGCCAGGCGGTCTTCGACGGCCAGGCGGCGTTCGACGGCCAGGACGGCGCGGACACGGCTTCCGGTGCACGCGAGGACGAGGCGTGGGCCCGGCGGTGGCCGTCCGAGTGCATCTGGCGGCTGCGCAAGCCGATGCTGTGACCATGGTCGGCGAGACCACCCCCGGCGAGACCACCCCCGGCGAGACCCTGCCCGACGGGCCCACGTCCCGTGGGTCGGCGGAGGATCTGCCTGCCGCGATGGCGCGTCTCGCCGAGCTGTTCGCACCCGCCGCGGACGTCCCGTCCCAGGCGGCGCCGTGGACACCGGTGGTGGAGTCCCGCCGCGATGACCGGCTGATCGTGCGCTGCGGCGAGATCATGCTCAAGGCGCATCCGATCGGCACGGACCCGCGGTCGCTGGCCGCTCGGCTGCGGGTCGCCGCGCGCCCGGCGCTGCGCGAGGTGCTGCTCGGACCGCTCGCTCTGGCCGGGCAGCCGGCGACGTTCGTGGCGCAGGTCGGTTCCCAGCTGGTCAGCGCCTGGCCCGCGGGACGCGCACTCGGCGCGCGCGACGTCGACGCCGCCCCCTGGGCTCGGGCCGGCGCACTGCTCGCCCGGCTCCACCGCCAGCCCGTCGGCCTCGACGACCTCGCCACCGTGCCCACGGCGAACGTGCTGCGCCGCCTCACCGACCGGGTCACCCGGCTCCGCCCGCACGCAGCCCACCCGCTGGTCGCCCCCGTCCTCGCCGCCCATGACACGCTCGGCCGCCCGACCGCGTCCCGGCCGGGGCGTCCGACGACCGTGGTGCACGGTGACTGGCACTTCGGCCAACTCGTCGAGATGCCCGGTGTCGGCTGGCGCATCATCGATGTGGACGACCTTGGCCTGGGCGATCCCGCCTGGGATCTGGCCCGCCCCGCGGCGTGGTTCGCCTGCGGGCTGCTCTCACTGGAACGCTGGGCGAGCCTGCTGGACGCCTATCGCGCTGGCGGCGGACCGGCCGTCCCGGCCGACGACGACCCGTGGCCGGTGCTCGACCTGCCAGCCCGCGCGCTCACCGTCGAGTACGCCGCGACCGCCGTCGCCGCCCACCTCGGCCTTGGCCAGGACAGCACATCTGATCATGGCCCGGCTGGCACGGCCGCTCCGTTGGAGGACGTCGACCGGGAGTTCGTCGCCGCCTGCGCCCGCATCCATGAGGCGCACTCCTGAGTGGCGCCGGGCGCGGACCACGGTCGCGAAGGTGACTCGCCGGCGTCGGTGCGCCATCGGGCCGGTACGCTCGCGTCAGGGTCCGATCTCTGGCGCTTACCGAAACGGCAGGTGGCATCCGTGAGCTACACGTTGCAGTGCCCGAAGTGTCACGCGGCGATGCGGACGTACAACCGCAACGGCGTGCAGATCGAGCAGTGCGACGGGTGCCGCGGCATCTTCCTCGACTACGGCGAGCTGGAGGCGTTGACCCGGCTCGAGGGCCAGTGGAGCCAGCCGGCCGCCCCGCCGCCGCCCGCCGCGCCCTACCCCCCGGCTGGCGGCTACCCGCAGGCCGGTCACTACGGCGCGCAGCCGGCGCCCTACGCCCAGCCCGGTCATTACGGCCAGCCGGCCTGGGGCCACGGTCAGGGCCATGGCCGCTCCAAGCACGGCGGCTTCGCCCGTATGCTGTTCAGCTCCTGACTCCGTCACCCGGCAGGCCCGGTCATTCCACCGGCGTTGGTTCCCGCGGACGGGGCCGACTGGTTGACTGGGGGAATGCCACTCACCGGTGAGTACGAACCCAGCCCGGCGGCTCCGGTCCGCGATCAGGTCGCCGAGTACGAAAGCTCCGGCGGGACCCGCGGTAACGAACTACGCGGGGTACCGGTCATCATTCTGACGACCACGGGCGCGAGGTCCGGGAAGATCCGCAAGACGCCGCTGATGCGGGTCGAGCAGGACGGTGCGTACGCGGTGGTCGCCTCGCAGGGCGGCGCGCCGAAGCATCCGGTCTGGTACCACAACCTCGTGGCCGATCCGCACGTCGAGCTGCAGGACGGCGCCGACCGTCGGGACTATGTCGCCCGGGAGGTCACGGGCGACGAGAAGGTCCGCTGGTGGGAACGTGCCGTCGCCGTCTGGCCGGACTACGCCGACTACCAGCGCAGGACCGACCGGGTGATTCCTCTCTTCGTGCTGGAGCCCGCGGCGTCCTGATCGGCGCCGCGGTCGGCGCGCACAGCATGCCGACGAGGACCACGAGCTGGAAGCGGGCCGCCCCGGCCGGCGACGCGCCGCCGAGCAGCGCGCCGACGAACGTCCCGGGCAGCGTGACCAGCCCGACCGTGCGGGTCTGGTCCAACGCGGGGACGAGCGCTTCGGCGACGCTGTCGCGCGCGATGTCCAGGACCGCTCGGCGCGGTGACGCGCCGAGCGCCAGCCAGGCCTCGACCTCGTCCCAGCGGCGGCGCAGTCCGTCTCCGAGACGTCGACCCGTGAGGGTGCAGGCGGTCATCGTCCCGCCGATGAGGCTGCCGGCGAGCGCCACCAGGGTGCGCACTGTGGGTGACACCGCGCCGACGGAGAAGACCATCCGGAACCCGGGCCCAGGTGAGGACCCCGACGGTGACCGCGAGCAACAGCGCCAGGCCCACGCCCAGCCGCACATCGATGCCCACCGGCCGCCCCGCCCCCGCCCACCTCACCGCGTCTCACCGCGTCTCGTCGCGCCTCGCCACCTGCCGTGGGTCGTCGCCACCTGCCGTGGGTCGTCGCCAGCTCGGCGAGTCCTACCATCGGTAGTAGCTGGCCGGAGGCACCTCGACGGCGAAGGGGGCATGGATGATCACTGGTCTTGAGGCCGCGGTGATCAGCGTAACGCTGGTCGTCGCGCTGGTCTGCCTGGTGCAGACAGCACGGGACCGGGCCGTGGGGGTGGGGGTGCTGGTGGCCAGCGGCGGATGCGAACTCGTCCTGCTCGCCCAGGCCGTCGCCGCGGTGGTGAAGCTGATCGGCGGCGAGCAGGCGGGGGAACCGGCTGTCTTCGTGCTGTATCTGATCGGCTCGGTCCTGGTGCTCCCGGCGGGCGTCTGGTGGACGGCGGGTGAGCGTACGCGCTGGGGTAGCGCGGTGCTCGGTGTCGCGTTTCTCGCGGCCGCGATGGTGGTCATCCGGATGGGTCAGGTCTGGGAGAACACCGGTGGCTGAGGTTCCCCTGACCGGCGGCACGGCGAGCGGGCCGGGGCGGATTCTGGTGACCGTGTACGCGATCTTCGCGGTGGCCGCCTGCTCGCGGTCCGCGGTCCAGATCGCCACCGAGTTCGACCATGCCCGGCTGGCCTATCTGCTGTCCGCGTTCGCCGCCGTGGTCTATGTCGTGGCGACGGTGGCGCTGACGCGGCGCGGGCGGCGCTGGCATCAGGTCGCGGTGGCCGCCTGTGCCACGGAGCTGGTCGGGGTGCTCGCCGTCGGCACCGCCAGTGTGCTCGACAGCGATGCCTTTCCCGACCAGGCCGTGTGGTCCACCTACGGCAGCGGCTATCTGTTCATCCCGGTCATCCTGCCGATCGTGGGGCTGCTCTGGCTGCGCCGCACCCGCGCGGCCATCCGCTGACCAGGCCCGGCCCACATCTCGTAGGTTCGCGGTATGTACACGCTCACCCGGGACGAGGCCATCGCCCGCGCGCGGCTGCTGCGCGTCGACGGCTACGACATCGAGCTGGACCTCACGGCGGCCCGCACGTCGACGGAGTTCGGCTCGACGACCCGGGTGCGGTTCAGCCTGCGCGATCCCCAGCACCCCACCGGCGGCTTCGCCGAGCTCAAGGCGGTGGAGGTGCATGAGCTGCGGCTCAACGGGCGGGTGCTCGGGGCGGCGGCGCTCGACGGCAACCGGATCATGCTCGACGAGCTCGGCGCGTCCAACGAGCTCGTCACGACGACGACGATGCGCTACTCCAACACCGGCGAGGGGCTGCACCGGTTCAACGATCCCGAGGACGGCGAGGTCTACCTCTACGCCCAGACGTTCCTCGACGACGCCCAGCGGATCTTCACCTGTTTCGACCAGCCGGACCTCAAGGCCCCGGTGCGTCTGGTGGTGCTGGCGCCGCCGGACTGGGTGGTACGCGCGAACGGCGCCGGCCACCAGACCGCGCCCGGACGCTGGGAGTTCACCGAGACGCCGCCGCTGGCGACCTACTTCGTCACCGTGGTCGCCGGGCCGTACCACGTCATCGAGGACACCCACGACGGGATCGCGCTCGGGCTGCTGTGCCGTCGGGCGCTGGCACCGCATCTGCGGGCCGACGCGGCGGAGATCCTCGAGGTGACCAGGGCCTGCCTGGACCGCTACCACGAGCTTTTCGCCGACCGGTACCCGTTCGGCAAGTACGACCAGGCGTTCGTCCCCGAGTTCAACGCCGGGGCGATGGAGAACCCGGGCTGTGTCACCTTCCGCGACGAGTTCGTCTACCGGTCGGCGGTGACCGACGCCGAGCGGCAGCTGCGCGCGGTCGTCATCGCCCACGAGATGGCCCACATGTGGTTCGGCGACCTCGTCACCATGCGCTGGTGGGACGACCTGTGGCTGAACGAGTCGTTCGCCGAGTACATGGGCTACCGGGTCACCGCGGAGGCGACCCGGTTCACCGACGCCTGGACGAGTTTCGCCGTCGGCCGCAAGGCCTGGGGTTATGCCGCCGACCAACGGCCCTCGACCCATCCGGTCGCACCCGTCGACGTCGCCGACACCGCCCTCGCCCTGCTGAACTTCGACGGCATCTCCTACGCCAAGGGTGCCTCGGTGCTGCGTCAGCTCGTCGCCTGGGTCGGCGAGGACGCCTTCCGCACCGGCCTGCGCGCCTACTTCACCCGGCACGCCTTCGCCAACGCCTCCCTGGACGATCTGCTCTCCGCCCTGTCCACGGCCAGCGGACGGGACCTCACCGGCTGGGCCCAGCTGTGGCTGCGCCGCGAGCAGGTCACCACGCTGACCCCGCGGATCGCCGTCGACGACGCCGGACGCCTCAGCGCCGTCACCGTCCGCCAGAGCGCCCCGGCCCGCTATCCGACGCTGCGCCCGCACCGCGTCGCCCTCGCCGTCTACGGCGGGGGGGCGGGCCCGGTGGGGCGGGCGCCGGTGGGGGTGGTGGGGCGGGGGGGGGGGGGGGTCGC
>NZ_JALKFW010000159.1:50432-53600 GCF_023243055.1 Frankia sp. AgPm24
CGCCCCCCTCCGCCCCCCGCCCCCAAACCCCCCGCGCCCCCCCCCCCGCGCCCCCCCCCCGGGCCCCGGCGAGGGCGCGGACGGTGTGGCCGGCTCGCCGTTGGGGTTGCTGCGGCGGGTCGAGGTCGATCTCGCCGCCGACGCACCGGACGGTGACACCGCCGTCCCGGAGCTGGTCGGCACCCCGGCCGGACGGTTGCTGCTGGTCAACGACGGCGATCTGACCTACGCCAAGACCCGGTTCACCGCCGAGCACCTCGAGGCCCTCCCCGACGTCCTGCCTCGCCTCACCGACCCACTGACCAGGGCCGTCATCTGGGCGGCTGCCGCCGACGCGACCCGCGACGCGGCCTGGCCCGCCGAGCGCCACCTCGACCTCACCGAGGCCGCGCTGCCCAGCGAATCCCAGCTCGCCGTGTTCGAGGACGTCCTGCGGTTCGCCCGCACCATCGCCCTCAACCGCTACCTCGCCCCCACCGACCGAGGCGACCCCGCCGCTCGCCTGCACGCCGTCTGCCGGCAGGTGCTCGCCGAGGCCCCGGCCGGCAGCGGACGTCAGCTGTCCGCCGCCCGCGGCACCATCGGTCTCGCCGGGACGACGGACACCGCCGAACTCGCCGCATGGCTGTCCGGCCGGGACGTCCCTCCCGGTCTGGTCGTCGACCCGGAACTGCGCTGGACGTTGCTGCACCGGCTGGTCACCCTGGGCCAGGCCGGGGAGCGTGAGATCACTGCCGAGGCCGACCGGGACCGCAGCGCCCGCGCCGCCGAGAACGCCGCCCGTGCCCGCGCCGCCATCGCCCATCCCACCGCCAAGGCCCGCGCCTGGGATCTGATCATGCTCTCCGAGCAGCCCTCGGCCCGTCTGGTCACCGCCAGCGCCGACGGCTTCTGGCAGCCCGAGCAGGAGCAGCTCACCGCGTCGTACGTCGAGCGCTACTTCGAGCAGGTACCGGCGATGGCCACCCGCCGCACCCCCCACGCCGCCCGTCAGATCGCCTTCGCCGCCTACCCCCACTTCGCCGTCTCCCCGCGCACGGTGCGCGCGGCCGACGCCCTGCTCACCCGCCATGACCTTGGCCGGGTCCTGCACCGTGTCGTCGTGGACGCCACCGACGACCTGCGTCGCGCCGTGCACGCCCGCGCGCTCACCGCTCGCCTCGCCATGGCCCGCCTCACCGGCTCCACCGGCCTCACCCGCCCCGGCGGCCCCTCGTAGCGCACCCGACCGCACGTCCGAACAATGGACGGACAAGCCGCAGGTGCTCGGGTCAAACACGACCAGACGGCAAAAAATGGTCAATACCCTGTCGCGCCAGCGACGATCGGGACCGAGAGATCGTCCGGTCGGGCATTGTCGCGGGACAACGGCGGCCTTCGGGGCACCTTAACCATGATCAATATGGCTATGATCTGCGGCATATGCCCCCGAGCGGGGGCAGCCGCGGCCAGGCGGGGACACCTGGCCGCGGGGGGTGAGGGGGACGGGGTATGACTGTCGACGCACAACCGTCGGCCAGACCGGGGTCTCGGGGCACGGCGGTGGCCGGTGTGCTGCTGCTTGGCGCCGCTGTCGCGGTGGCCACGGGCGTCTATGCGAAGGTTCACGAACCGGCTGGAAAGCCGCTGTTCGACCTGGGTTTCTCGGGCACGTTGCCGATGAAGGCCTGGTTGACGACGGCGGCCGTGGTGTTGGCGCTGGTGCAGCTGACCTCGGCGCTGTGGATGTGGGGGCGGCTGCCCGGAGCGGGGGCGGCGCCGGGCTGGATCGGGCCGCTGCACCGGTGGAGCGGGACGACGGCGTTCGTGCTGACGTTGCCGGTCGCGTTCACCTGCATCTGGTCGCTGGGATTCGCCACCGGTGAGCCCAGGGTGGTGGCGCACGGTATCGCCGGTTGCGCCTTCTACGGGGCGTACGCGGCGAAGATGCTGAGCCTGCGGGTGCGCGGAATGCCCGGCTGGGCACTGCCGGTACTCGGTTCGCTGGTGCTCTCGAGCCTGGTCGCGCTCTGGCTGACCGCCTCGCTGTGGTTCTTCACGCAGTCCGGCATCCCGCATGTCTGAGCGGGGCGAGTTCGTCGCGCCGATGCCCGTTGACCGCCCGCGCCCGAACCCTAGGACGACGTCATGACGCAGGAAGCGCCGAGCCGGCGGTTGGTTGTTCCCGGCATCGTGGTCACCGTCGCCGGCGGTGCGGCCGGGTACGCCGTCGCCCACAGCAGTGACGCGGCCAAGCCCGACGACACCGCGGCTGGCTCGACCGCCGCGGGCGGCGGGGGCGGCGGCGCGGGTGGTGCGGCCGCGCCGCTGGCCAAGGTGGACGACGTGCCGGCGGACGGCGGGGTCATCCTGGCCGGTGCCGGCGTCGTGCTGACCCGGGACGCGACCGGCACGGTCCAGGGATTCTCGACCGTGTGCACCCATCAGGGCTGCAAGGTGAGTTCGGTGGCCAACGGCCGGATCAGCTGCCCCTGCCACGGCAGTGCGTTCGACACCCGCACCGGCGAGCCCGTCGCCGGACCCGCGAAGACCCCCCTGCCCCCGGTCCCGGTGACCGTGCGCGGCGGCGATGTCTTCCCAGCCTGATGGCTCCGCGCCGGCGTCCCGGAGAGGACATGCAGTGAACGTGATGCGGATCGTCACCCCGTCCGGCGAGGTGGTGCTCGAAGCCGAGCGCGACCATGTCATCGGCCGCGGCCGGGACTGTGACGTGGTCATGTCCGATGGACGGGTGTCCCGGCGGCACCTGCGCCTGGAGTCGACCGCGGACGGCTGGCTCGCCCGCGACATCAGCTCCAGCGGCATCTGGGTGGACGGTTCCCGGGCCAGTGTCGTCCCCCTGCGCGGCGGCGAGGTGCGGGTGCGGCTCGGTGCGGCCGACGGCCCGGCCGTGACGCTCATCCCGCCGCCTCCCCCGGCTCCCGCGGCGCCCCCGGCTCCCGTGCGTGGTGCGGCGGTGCCGTTCGAGCCGGACGTCTCCGACCAGGAGACGATGCTCGCCGGCTCGGGTGCGCCCACCGGTGGGCTGCCCCGCCCGTCCGCGGTCGGCGCGCCGCCCGGTGCCCCGCCGGGGGGGGGCGGGGGGGGGGCCGCGCCGGGGGGGGGGGGGGGGGCGGGGTCCGGGGGCGCGGGGGGCTCGGCCGGGGCGGGGGGGTCGGCCGGGGCGGG
>NZ_JALKFW010000160.1:0-52644 GCF_023243055.1 Frankia sp. AgPm24
CCGGGGGGGTCCCCCCGCGGCGGGGGGGGGCCGCCACCGTGGGGTGGCGCGGGGGGGGGGGGGCCCCCCGGCCCCCCGCGCCCGGCGGGCACGGGCCGTCGGGCGGTCAGCAGGATCTGGCGGGCGCGCAACGCCCGGCCCCGGTCAAGGTCGCCCAGAAACGCCGCCTGCTCGGCGGCCACGTCCGCCAGCGCGGCGGGGGTGAGCCGGCGGGCATGCTCGGTCATCACCTCGACGTAGTCGGTCAGGTCGAGGGGCACCGCGCGCACGGTGATCTGCAGCGGGCCGTGCAACGCGTTGAGCATCCGGGCGAACGCGGTCACCTTCGCCGCGCGTTCCTGCCCGGTCGCGATCGTGATGTTCGTGGCGTCGACTTCGGCGATCACCGCGACAGCGCCGCCGAGGTCCACCACCCCGGCGCCGCCGGCCGCGGTCTCGACGGCGGTGGCCAGCGGGCGGGCGGGCACCGGCGTCGGATGGGCGCCGGGGATGGTGGGGACCCAGCCTGGCAGGGCCGGTGGCCGGTCGGCGGGCAGCGCGGTCTGCACCGCTGGGGTACGCCGGTGGGCGAGCGCCGCGGCGGCGTAGCGGTCCAACGGCAGGCCGCCGCGCTGACCGAGCGCACCCGCGACACCGACGGCGACCAGCGGCGCGCACAGCAGGATCAGCAGCGGCATCGGCAGGTAGGGCCGGGCCACCCACAACACCGAAGCGGCGAGCAGCAGCGGCGGGACGCAGACGGAGAGCTGACGGGCGGTCAACCCGGCCAGGATCTGATCCGGGCGGTCCACATCCGCTGGTATCCGCGTCCGATCACCCGCAGAAGACAACGACATACAACAACTCCCACAAGAAAGAACAGGAAAAGGGGTAAGGTGCGGCCGGGAAAGGCCCCCGGCCGGGCGGAAGAACAGGGCCGGCGGCGGTGACACGCCGGCTGGGGTATTAGAGGCCGGCGGCTTTCATGCCGGCGCGCAACGCCTTGTATCGCACGATCGTCACCACGGTGGAAGGGCCGCCGGTGCTGGCAAGCACCATCCGCGTGATCCAGGCCTCCAGGCGCAAAGCGAGCACGAACATGCCGCACGCCAACAGGATGTTGAGCAGACTGCCGCTGTTGGGCGCGAGCGCGTGGCCGGGGTCCGCGAGCAGGACCCGCAGCCCGACCAGGAGCAGCAGGGCATGGCTGACCTGCACGGCCAGGCAGCCGGCCAGCGCCCGCCACCACAACCGGGCCAACCCCGCGGTCTGCGGCAGCCCGTGCCAGATCAGCATCAGGGGCGCGGCGACCGCGAGCATCATCAGCACCAGCAGCCGTACCGCCCAGCCGACGACAAGCGCGATCGCCAGCGCCGCGACACACAGCAGAATCAGGACGATAAACGGTGCCGCTTTGTTCACCCTCAGCGTTGTCGTCAATGCCGCGCCGATACCGTCCGCGGTGATTTTCTGTCCGGCGATCGCCTGCGAGATACCGTTGGACAGGCCGATCGCGAGGCTCATCAGGGGCAGGCTCACATGCGCGACGACGAACCCGACGACCAGCCGGGGGCCGAGTTCTTTGGCGGTCGTGCGGGTCTGCAGGGTGTCGTGGGACATAGCGAGCAGGGCACCCACGGTCAGCACGAGCAGCATCAGGGCGTCGGCGATCGCGATGTTGTCCCACCACATCTGGCGGATCGCGGGGCGTGTCGTGACGTCCTCCGTGGACAGCACCGTGGCACCGAGCAGGTGCATGACCGGCGCCAACGCGCTCGTGGCCAGGCTCGCCAGCCAGCCGTTGATCGCGTCGGCGACCTTCCCGGGGATATCGGTCAGTCCCCGCAACCATCCGGGAACCAGACTGAACCCCCCGCCGCCGCCGGCCTCGGGATCCGGAGAGGGACCCGGGGAGGGCTGCGGGGTGAACGTCGGGCTTGGGGTGGCCGGCGCCGTGTAGGGGGTGGCCGCGGGGGCCTGCGGCTGCGGGCTGGCAGCCGGCGGCGCCGGCTGCGCCCCGGCCGCGGCCGGCGTCGGGCCGGTACCGGCCGTCGGGGCCTGGGGGGCGGGAGCCGCGGCCGGGGGCGCCGCGGGCGTGGCGGTGGGAGGGGCGGCGAGCGCCGGGAAGGCCACGCCGGTCAGCCCGCCGAACAGCCCGGCCATCGCACTCACCGTCACGACCCGCCGCCATAGCATTCGCCCGCGGCGGGTCCCCGGCGCTCGCGCCCGCATCAGCCGCCGACCACGGATTGCAACGCGGCCAGCAGGACCGGTGCCAGGATCGCCAGGCCATAGCCGATACCGGCAGCTTTGAACGACCCTTTCGCCCGTTCGACTTCCGCCGGATCACCGTTGGCGCCCATGTACCGCAGCCCGCCCATGGACGCGAACAGGGTCGCGGCCCCGGCCAACAACCCCATCAGCCAGTTCCGCATATTGGTGATCACCTGTTTGAGGTCGGTCACCGCCGGCACCGGCGCCGGTGGGGGTGCCGCCGGGGCCGCGTGCGCCACACCGGCGGCGAGCAGTACCGCCCCGGCTACCGCGAGCACCGTGACCACAGCAAGGGCCAGGCGCAGCCCCCGGGGCGCCGGCCCGCCGCGCTGGTCGAGCCGGCCATCGCCGCGGTCCTCACCGGTGAGGGTGACGGCCGCGAGAGCGAGGGCGCCGCCGGCCGCGAGCTGCACCAGCCCCGCCGTCCCCCACACCCGCACCGGCACGACGTGGATCACGCCGAGACGGCGGCCCCACGCCGACAGGCCGACCAGCCCACCGACCACCACCGCGGCCAGCAGCAACCCGCCGGCCCCGTGCAGCAGACGTCGCAGCCACCCCGGTGCGGCGTCGTAGCGGCCCCGCACCGCCCCGGCGACCCGCACCGCGCCCCGGCGGAGCGGCTCGAGGCCGCGGGTGACGGCCAGCATCAGGGGGGAGACCGGGCGGGTCATCGGCCCGGTCCCGGTCGGCGCGGACCCAGCTCGTCGGCGAGGACCGCGTGCAGCAGCTGGTCGTGAGCGACCGCCAGGCGCAGCGCCCACTCCTCGCCCGGCGTCACCGTCGCCGCGGACAGCACCGCCGGGGTCACACCCCGGCGGGCGGACAGCATCAGCCGTGCCTGCGGCTCGCTGAGAACCCCGATGCTGACCGCCCGGGTGAGCAGCCGGCGCAGCCCCGCGCTCCACGGTGGTGCCGGCCAGGCGGCTGCCACCGGGACACAGGTGCCTGCCGGCAGGCGGGGGACCTGCAGGAACGCGAAGGCCACGCCCGCGCGGTAGGCACCCCACACCAGCCGGTGCTCCACCCCGACACCTGAGCCGCTGGCCCGCAACGCCTCCAGGAACCCGGTGAGCACCTCACTGTCGAGATCCGCCCGCAGGTCGGGGTGGCCGTCTGCCAGCGCGGCGGAGATGTGGCGCAGCATCGGCAGCGCCATCCCGACCGCGGCGACCAGCCAGCCGTCCTCGCCCTGGCGCCGCGCGAGGGTCCGCCACACCGCCGCCCGCGCCCGCACCGAGAGCCCGCTGGCACCGAGCAGCCCCTGCAACTCGACGATTCCCACCGGCCGTTGCGGCAGCTCCTCATGGACCTCCCGGCCCTCGAGCACACACAGGCCGCGTGCGGCTACTTCCGTGAAAGCGGCGCCGGCGAGATCCAACGCCGTCGACTCTCCGCGTGCCGGATATCCGTTCACTGGTCTCCCTCGCTATACGTCCACGAACGTGCGAGACCAGAAAGTCAAAAGCGGTTGGCGAAACCACTGACAGCATTGACGAAAGCCCTGACAGTGGCCGTCGCCCTACCCGCGAAAGAAGCCGTCCAGGACTGGTGAAAAGGCGTGCGGGCCAGCGCTTTTCCCACCCGGCCGCCCGAGAACGGCCCGCGAAGAGCCGGGGGCTCTTCCTCGCCGGCGCCGTCGGTATGTCAGGCGATCCACCGGTGAACTGTCAGGCGTGGCATGCATCCCGCCGCATGCGAAGCAATCGGGGTGTCAGCGCATCCGCCAGGACTGTCAGGGAAATCATCAAAACCTCGGTGTTCCCTCGGAACTGCCTCTCACTGGAGCGCCGGTCTGAGGATGATTCCGCTGCTTTCCCGAAGGAGACATGGCTGTGCCGTCGACACCGGACACCACCGGCCCCGACCGCGAACCGGTCCCGCTCACCGTGTGGACCACCCACCACAGCAACCCCGCACCCTTTCCTGGCGACGTTCTCCGGCGTCTCCTCGACACCTTCAGCCGGCCCGGCGAGCTGGTCGCCACCACCAGCCGGATTCCCACCGGTATCGCCGAGGAGTGCATCACCGCCGGCCGCCGCCACCGCACCCTCACCGACCCGGCCCACACCCCCGCAGCCGCACTGAACCCTTCTCAGCCGGGGGCGGTACTCATCTTCGATCTCCACCATGGCGGCAGTAGAATCAACAGCGCCGCCATCTATACCCATCTCGCCGGATTCCTGCGCCCCGGCGGGATTCTCCTCACCGCCCTGCCCCCTGTTTCCCCCGAGGGCTGCGATCCGCTCGCCGACACGGTCGCCGCCGCCCACAGCAGTGGACTCGACTACCTCCAGCACCTGATTGTCGTGCGTCTTCCCCTGCCCGACGGGCTGCTCACACCCCCCACCGACTGGGATCCGGCCGACGACCCGACCGTGCCGCAGCCGATTCCGCCCCTGCGCATCCACAGCGACATCGCCGTGCTCCTGCGCCCGCAGTCCCGGAGCAGCCGTTGACCCCCCACGCCCGGCCCGCACCGTCCTACAGCATTCTTCCCGCCGGCCAGCAGCACCCCCGCCTCCAACGCGCCGGCCGGTACACCCCCGCCTCGATGCAACACCCCGCCCGGATGCTGCCCGCTCTCGCCCGCCAGCTCATCACCACCTACAGCCAGCCCGGCGACCTGATTCTCGACCCGATGTGCGGCATCGGCACCAGCCTCGTCGAAGCCACGCATCTCGGCCGGGGAAGCCTCGGCGTTGATCTGGAAGCACGCTGGGTCTCCCTCGCCCGCGCCAATTTGCATCTCGCTCGCGTCCAGGGCGCACCCCGCACCGGGCAGGTGTTCCGCGGGGACGCCCGCCGGCTCGGCGCGGTCATTCCCGCCCGGTATCACGGGCGGATTTCCCTGCTGCTCACCTCGCCGCCCTACGGGCAGGCCACCCATGGCATTATCACCGCCGCCCCTGGGCGCGGTGTCCACAAAACCGATTACCGCTACTCCGCCAGCCCCGAAAACCTGGCGAACACCGATCTCGACGGCCTCCTCGACGGCATGTCGGCGCTGTTCACCGCCGCCCACACCCTGCTGCGACCCGGCGGGCTGCTCGCCCTCGCGGTGCGCCCCTACCGGCACGCCGGCATTCTGGTCGATCTTCCTGGCGCCCTCATCGACCTCGCGGCGGACACCGGCCTGCACCTACACGCCCGCGCCGCCGCCCTGCTCGCGGCCCTGCACCCCGACGGCGCGCTCACCCCCCGGGCGACGTTCTTCGCCCTGCACAACATCCGCACCGCCCGCGCCGCCGGCCACCCCCTCCATCTCATCGCCCACGAGGACATCCTCCTTCTGCGCACCCCACAGCACCCCCCTGACAGGACCCCTAACCTGCCACAACATCCCAGCTGACAGCGGCGACCCGCGGGCCGGTCAGGACTGACAGTTCGATGGCGAAACGCCTGACAGTCCCATGGTGAAAGCCCTGACACCCCTGCCGTCGGGCCGGAGCCCGGTCCGGTGGCAGGGGCCTCCCACACGGGCCGGCGCCCTCTGGCAGCCCACTCGCTCGCCTGCGAGCCGCAGGCGTCACGAGAGCCGCCCTGGCCCCGCCCGTGCGGTGCGCCTTCTCCTCTCACCTCTTTCCCTCCTGTGCGAGGTCTCTGTTGAAGAAGTGGACCGAGGCGGACATCCTCCGGCTGCCTGCCGTCATCGATATCGTCACCGCCGGAGAAATCCTCGGGATTGGCCGGACCCAAAGCTATCGCCTCGCGAAGACCGGTGACTTTCCCGTGAAGACCATCCGGGTCGGCAATCGCTACAAGGTTCCCACCGCTCTTATCCGTCGGCATTTGCACCTCGACGAGTTTTCCATCGAAGGCGCTTGACGTGCAATTCGCGCGGAGCGTGAATTGTTATGGGTATTCGTGGCGCTCGATAATAACTTTTCAAGCCACCGGTGAATTCCGCGTTCTTCTGTCTGGTCTCGCGGGATCCTGCTCGAGGGCGATGGGGGACGGCATTCGATCCTTGGCCGGTGCTTGGAATATCTGGCTACGAGCCCTTTCTGGTGGTGCGAGAAGCGACCCACCGTCGAAAGAAAGGCTTTCCAGGCGTGCAGATCCAAACGGCAAAGCGGTGTGGCTGCCGCGGCCCGGACGGCAAACAGCTCGGTAAACGTTGCCCAAAACTCAAGGAAAGAAATCACGGTAAGTGGTCGTACCGGATAGAAGTGCCCACGGACCTGCGCGATCTGGTCGGACGAGGAGAGATCCGGGAGTCCGGATATCACAGCGAAAAAGAAGCCAGGGAAAATGCGGAGAAGGACGTCGTCGGGATTCGGGCCGGCAGGAAACATGTTGGTCAGCTGACGGTCGGAGAATACCTGGACACCTGGCTTACGGGAAAAAGACGACTGCGCCCGACAACCCGCAACGGCTACGAGTCCAACATCCTCCTGTACCTAATCCCCATGCTCGGGAACCTTCCCCTCAGGGGCCTTGGAAAAAGCCACATCGACACCATGATTAACCGCCTCGAGGCTGAAGGATCCGCCCTGGTCACCGCAGGCAAAGGTTCGACCCGGAAACCCCGGCCGCTTGCTCCGAAAACGATTCACGAGATCTTCGCGACGCTGCGAGTCGCGCTCAACGACGCCGTGACCCAGCGGAAGATCGACTGGAATCCGGCCCTCGGCGTGGAGCTACCCGAACAGGACGCCGTGGAAGTGGAACCATGGGAAGCAGAGGAAGTCGGCCGCTTCCTGGACGAAGCATCCGGGGACCGGCTCTCCGCCATGTACGAGCTGATCGCCCTACATGGCCTGCGCCGCGGCGAGGCCTGCGGAGCGACCCGGCAAGGCCTTGACGGGCAACGGTCCGTGCTGACCATCACCCAACAGATCACCGAATCGCACGGCCAGATGGGTGTGTGGTCACCCAAAACGAAATCCGGCCGCCGCAAGGTCGACCTCGACCAGATGACCCTGGGTTCGCTTCTGGCACATGTACTCGAGCAGGACGCCGAGAAGGAAGCGGTCGGCCCGGCCTGGGACAACGGTACCCTGCCGAACCAGCGCGGCGAACCCGTCCACCTCACCGAGTTGATCTTCACTCAGCTTGACGGCAGGCATCTGTCCCCGGCCTACGTCTCGGCGCACATGCAGGTCATCGCCAAACGCGTAGGGCTGTGCAGCCACCTCGTCCGGCCCGCCTCCCGCGGAACAACAGCCCTCATAGTCGGCAAGCGATACCGTGCACCGGAAGGAACCTGGACGCTCTACCGTGAGCGCAAGCCGATCGGCGCGGTGACCGTGATCGGCTGCACCCGGCGCCGCGGCGCCGGTGCGGTCCTGCACCTCGCCGAGCCATTGCCGTTCGACCTCGAGTCTGGTGACGAACTCGGCGAGAACCTACTGTCCCGGCAGCGGCTGCATGGCCTGCGGCACAGCAACGCGAGCATCCAGCTCGCCGAGGGCATCGACATCACCCTCGTCTCCAAGCGCCTGGGCCACTCCTCGCCCGCGATCACCGGCCGGCTGTACGCGCACCTGCTGCGGTCCACGGGGCAGCTCGCAGCGGAGAAGGTCGCGAACGCGGTGCCGCGGCGCGTCGTACGGCGACACCCCTACGGCCACATCACGGCCACAACGATCAACAGCCCCGAACCGGGTAGGTAGGACATGCCAACCGTGCAGGTCATGGGCCTGTGCAGCGGTGGGCCGTCAGGGACTCGAACCCTGAACCCGCCGGTTAAAAGCCGGCTGCTCTGCCAGTTGAGCTAACGGCCCCGCACGGCGATGGTACCTGGGGGAAATGGTCTTGGACGACGGCCCGGACCGCGAGGCCGCCAGGTCGCTCGCACCGTACCGGCCGTGATGCGCGGGTGCGGCCGGTGGCGGCGTGCGCATCCGGGTATGGCGGCAGACTCGCCGTCACTGTGCGTAGTTGTATCCGGGTGGCTCGGCGGATCTACTTCGGCTAAGTGGCGGTCATGTGGGGTGACGTGGATCGCGGCGCCGCTGGTCAGACGTTCCCCTGGAAGGAGACATACGTGCGTAGAAGGTTTTCCGCGGTGAGTTCGGCCGCCGTGACGGCGGCGCTGGCGGCCGGGCTGGTCGCCGCGGTACCCGGGCTCGTGGGGGCGGCGAGCGCGGCCCCGCTGGTCGGCGACGGGGCTACGCCGGTGATCCAACCGGCTCTGTTCGACGACTACACGGCCTACGGTCTGACGACGACGGGCCGGCTGGTGCGTTTCGACGTGGACTCGCCGGCGAGCCTCATCCCGATCGGCCGGATCACCGGGCTCGTCGGCGGTGACACGCACCTGGTCGGGATCGACTTCCGGGTGCAGAACAACCGGCTGTACGGCGTCGGTGACCTCGGCGGAATCTATGTGATCAACACGGCGAACGCGGTCGCCACGCTCGTCTCGCACCTGACGATCCCGCTGGTCGGCACCGCCTTCGGGGTCGACTTCAACCCGGCGGCGAACCGGCTGCGAGTGATCAGCAACGCGGGTGAGAACCTGCGGCACAACCTTGACGACCCGACGGGCACCCCGCCGCCCGGCACCACCGTGGCCGACACGCCGCTGACCTACCCGCCGCTGCTGGGTATCGCGACCGGCCTGACCGGCGCGGCCTACACGAACAACGACCTTGACCCCGCGACCGGCACGACCCTGTTCGACATCAACACCGGCCTCGCGCAGGTGGCCGTCCAGTCGCCGGCGAACGCCGGGACGCTGGTCAACACCGGCACGCTGCCCGTACCCGTCGGACCGCTGGCCGGCTACGACATCTTCACCGAGCGGTCGGGCGGTCGGGCGGTGGCCAACACCGGCTTCGCCGCGCTGCTCGTCGGCTCGAGGTTCCGGCTCTACGAGGTCAGCCCGTTGACCGCGCAGGCCACGTTGCGCGGCTTCTTCCCGGCGAACTACCCGGTCTTCGACGTCGCGCTGCCGATCAACCAGTAACGATCAACCAGTAACACGGACGGCCCGGGCGGGCAGCCGCTGGCGGCCGTCAGGGGACGACGCGTGGACGGGCCGGGCCAGCCAGTGAAGGCCAGCCCGGCCGGTCCGCGCCATCGCCTGGCCGCGGGTGTCTACCTAGCCGCGGCGGCGACCGCTGCTGGCACCTGAACCGCGACCGGAGCCGGCGTCATGGCCGTCGAGGGTCACCTGGTCACCGGTGACCAGTCCGGCCCGGCGCAGCGCGTCGGCGATCGCCCCGTCGGGCGCACCCCGACGGCCCCCACCGGAGCCACCGCGGTTGCCACCGCCACCGCCACCGCCACCACGGTAACCACCTGCGCCGCCGGAACCGCCGGAACCGGTCCGACCGCCACCACGGCTGCCGTCCTGCCCGCCGGGACCACGGCCGCGACCACCAGGACCGCCACCCTGGCCAGCGCGACGATCACCGCCGCCACCGGCCCCGCGGCCGGCGCCACCGGAACCGGAACCCGCCCCGGAGCCACCAGCGCCACCAGCGCTACCGGAGCCACTGGAGCTGGAACCTGCCCCGGCGCCACGCCGTCCGCCCTCGCCGCCATCCCGGGCGGCACCGTCGCGTACGGCGGCCTCACGGCCAGCACCGCGCCGGCCGCCACCGCCGCCGCCTGAGGTGGCGGCACCGGGCTCGTCGTCCAGACGCAGGGTCAGCGAGATGCGCTTGCGGGGAATGTCGACGTCCAGGACCTTCACCGTGACGATGTCGCCGGACTTGACGACCTCCCGCGGATCGCTGACGAAGTTCTTCGACATGGCCGAGACGTGCACCAGGCCGTCCTGGTGCACACCGATGTCCACGAACGCGCCGAACGCGGCCACGTTCGTCACCGAGCCCTCGAGGGTCATGCCGGGGGTGAGGTCGGCCAGGGTCTCGACACCCTCGGAGAACGCCGCCGTGCGGAAGGCGGGCCGCGGGTCGCGACCGGGCTTGTCCAGCTCGGCGAGGATGTCGGTGACGGTGGGCAGGCCGACGGTGTCATCGACGAAGTCGGACGGCTTCAGCGACCGCAGCACCTTGCCGTTGCCGATGAGCGAGGTGAGCTCCTGGCCGGTGGTGGCGAGGATGCGCCGGACCACAGGGTAGGACTCGGGGTGCACGCTGGAGCCGTCCAGCGGGTCGTCGCCGCCGAGGACGCGCAGGAAGCCGGCGCACTGCTCGAACGCCTTCGGTCCCAGCCGGGGTACCGCCCGCAGTGCCTCCCGGCTCCGGAACGGGCCGTTCTCGTCGCGGTGGCGCACCAGGTTCTCGGCGAGCCCCGCGCCGATCCCCGAGACGCGGGTGAGCAGCGGCGCGGAGGCGGTGTTGACGTCCACGCCGACGGCGTTCACACAGTCCTCGACCACCGCGTCCAGGGAGGTCGCCAGGCGCGTCTCGGACAGGTCGTGCTGGTACTGGCCGACACCGATCGACCGTGGCTCGATCTTGACGAGTTCGGCGAGCGGGTCCTGCAGCCGGCGCGCGATCGACACCGCGCCGCGCAGCGTCACGTCCAGCTCGGGCAGTTCGCCGGCGGCGTAGGCCGACGCCGAGTACACCGACGCCCCGGCCTCCGACACGGTCACCCGGGTCAGGGACAGCTCCGGGTGCTTGCGGATCAGGTCCTCGGCGAGCTTGTCGGTCTCCCGGGACGCCGTCCCGTTGCCGATCGAGACGAGATCGACGGAGTGCGCGGCGGCGAGCCGGGCCAGGGTGGCGATCGACTCGTCCCACCGGCGGGCCGGCACATGCGGGTAGATGGTGTCGGTGGCGACGACCTTGCCGGTCGTGTCGACGACGGCGACCTTCACCCCGGTGCGGTAGCCCGGGTCCAGGCCCATCGTCGACCGACTGCCGGCGGGGGCGGCGAGCAGCAGGTCACGCAGGTTCGCGGCGAACACCTTCACCGCGGTCTCCTCGGCCGCCGTCCACAGTCGCATCCGCAGGTCCACCCCGAGGTGGACGAGGACGCGGGTGCGCCACGCCCAGCGGACGGTGTCGGCGAGCCAGCGGTCGGCGGGGCGGCCGGCGTCGCTGATGTCGAACGCCTCGGCGATGCGCCGCTCGTAGTCGCTCGGCCCGGGCACCGGCGGGGTGTCCGGCGCGGGCGGCTCGGCGGGTTCGAGGGTGAGGTCGAGAACCTCCTCCTTCTCACCACGGAACACCGCGAGGATGCGGTGTGAGGGCAGCGAGGTGAACGGCTCGGCGAAGTCGAAGTAGTCGGCGAACTTCGCGCCGGCCTCCTGCCTGCCCTCGCGCACCTTCGACACCAACGTGCCGCGCGACCACATCTGCTCGCGCAGCGCGCCGATCAGGTCGGCGTTCTCGGCGAAGCGCTCCACCAGGATCGCCCGGGCGCCCTCCAGCGCCGCGCCGGCGTCGGCCACACCGCGGTCGGCGTCGACGTAGCCGCTGGCGGTGCCGTGCGGGTCCAGCGACGGGTCGCCGAGCAGCGCGTCGGCGAGCGGCTCGAGGCCGGCCTCGCGGGCGATCTGCGCCTTCGTCCGCCGCTTGGGCTTGTAGGGCAGGTAGATGTCCTCGAGCCGGGCCTTCGAGTCGGCGGCGAGGATCTGCGCCTCGAGGGCGTCATCCAGCTTGCCCTGGGACCGGATGGACTCGAGCACCGCCGAGCGCCGCTCCTCCAGCTCCCGCAGGTAGCGCAGCCGCTCCTCCAGGGTGCGCAGCTGGGTGTCATCGAGGGTGCCCGTCACCTCCTTGCGGTAGCGGGCGATGAAGGGCACGGTGGCGCCCCCATCGAGCAGGTCGACCGCCGCCGCCACCTGCCCCTGGCGCACGCCGAGTTCCTCGGCGATCCGTTGATGGATGGACTGCTGGGGGACAGCTGTCGTCGTCACAAGCTCTGATCCGCCTTCTCGTCGGAGTCGATGTCGGTGTCGCGATCGGACCGCGCCGTCTGCGAGACTACGGGTGATCACCGACAGTGGGCCGGCCGGGCGGCCCCGCGTGGCGGTGAGACCCCCGACGTGTTACGTGGCAGTCCGCCGTGCCACGCACCGTGCCAGCGGGCGTGGGCCCGGATCCATCGGTGTGATCCGGTGTGATCCGTACCGTTCGATTGCGTTACTGGGCATATCTCATTGGTGCGACATGACCTATGATGTGCCCGTGCGCATGAGGTGCCAGGCCACGGGGGCGGTGCGGCCTTGTTCCCGTCATTGTGCCGAGGGTGCGGCCGGGCACGGTCGGTTCGCGTCGGCCCGCCGCTGTCCCTGTTTGCGCTCCCGGGTGGCCGGGTGAAGCCGGTGGGTGCGTTCGGCCCCGCCATCGCCGCCCGGGGAGTCGAATCCGGCGTCGGCGCCACCGGTATTCGACACGAGGCTTTTCTCTATCTCGGTGACATCGGTTTCCTCAGCGCCACCAGGGATTTCATTCTGGCCGGTCTTGCCGCCGACGAGGATGTACTGGTCATTCTGGGCGAGCCGCGCCTGACGCTGTTGCGCGGCGCTCTCGGTCGTGCCGGGAAACGCGTCGATCTCGTCGATCTGGCCGACCTGGGCCGCAATCCCGCCCGTCTCATCCCGGCCTGGCAGGAACATCTCGAGCAGGGCGACGAACGCGGCCGGACGGTCCGCGGCATCGTCGAGCCGGTGCGGTCCGACTGTTCAGGGCCGGAACTCGCCGAGTGCATGCTGCACGAGGAACTGACCAACGAGGCCTTCTCCGGGCCGCGGAGTTGGCGGCTGCGTTGCCTCTACGAGGCGGCCGCGCTCGACCCGGCGACCACCGACCTGGTGTGGCAGACCCACCCGATGGTGGTCAAGGGTGGCCTGGCCCGCCCCAGCACCCGGTTCCACCCCGCCGGAGCCCAGCCCGCTCGTGGGGCCGCCGGTGGCGCGGTGGCCGCCGGTGCGGTCGGGTCCGGGGGTGATCTGTTCGCCGAGCGGCTGCCGGATCTCGGGCCGCCCTGGTCCGAGATCTCCTTCGGCCCGACGAACCTCGGGCTCGTCCGGGCCGCGTCGGCCGCGGCCGCCCGGGCGGTGCGCCTCGGCAGCGAGCGGGTGGATGATCTGGAACTCGCCGTCCACGAGGTGGCCACCAACAGTGTGCGCCACGGTGGCGGGCGCGGCACGGTGCGGTTCTGGCCCGATCAGGGCGGTCTGGTCTGCGAGGTGACCGACGCGGGGCTGGTCGCAGACCGGCTCGTCGGGCGGCGCCGGCCCGCGCTCGACCTCGGCGGTGGGCGCGGCCTGTGGCTGGTCAACCAGCTGTGCGACCTCGTCCAGCTTCGTTCCGGTCCCACCGGCACCACCGTCCGCATGTACGTGCACTGAGACGGGGGATGTGGTGACCTCGACCGAGCGTGTTCGGGTCGGACGCGGATCGTGGCCGGCGGATGGCCGCGGCGGCACGGTGGCACCGACCGCGGCGGGGACGGACCCCGCCGGGCCGGGCCGGTGCTACGGCATCGGCGCCGGGTTGACCCCGCCGGAGGGCAGCAGCGACGGGGACGTCCTCGCCGTGCGCTCGGCGATCGTCGCGATCAGCCGTGCGCTCAACTGGCATGCCGGCCCCGGCACCCCCGTCCCGACCGACGGTCGTTTCACCGCGGCCACCGCGGCCGCCGTCACCGCGTTCCAGGAAGAACTTCAGCCAACCATCAACCGGGACATGTATCTGCCGGCCATCGAACACAGCCCGCCCGGATATGTCAGCAAGGAGACGTCCTACGCGCTGTTCATGCCGATCGCGGACAGATATGCGCTGAAGTACACGGTGCCCCGCGGCCTGCTACGCGGAATCACCACGATCGAAAGCAACTGGGACCCGGGCGCCGTCGGATACCGGACGAACTCCGACTTCGGGCTCTGCCAGTGGAACACCACACTTCCCGACGTGACCACCGCCCGCGCCCTCGACCCGTTCTGGGCCCTTGACTCGACCGCCCGGATGATGCGGGAGCGCTACGACTCGGACCGGTGGGGACACAACTGGCTCTACGTCATTGCCGCGCACAACGTCCCGACCTGGGCCGCGCAGTGGGCGCAGGGCCAACTGTCGGCGGCCAGGCCCGAGGACGTCCCCAAGCTGGACCGGATGAACGGTTACGTCAGCAACGTGCTGGCCCGCGTCTGGTAGCTGGCCGGCACGTCGCCGGTGGGCGGCCTGGTCAGGAGGCCGGCGTGGCGATCCGTTCGAGCACGGCGGTGTGCAGCCGGCGGACACCGATCGGCGCGAAGGTGCGTTCGAAGAAGCCGCCGATACCCCCGGCGCCGTCCCAGGTGGTGATCGCGGTCACGGTGCTCGCCCCGGCGCCCGGGCCGCCCGGCGCGGGCGCGACCTGGTAGGTCGTGCGCAGCGACGAGTTCTGGTCGGCTTCCAGCAGGGTGTCCGGCCGCGGGGCGGAGACGATCGCGTCCACGTCCCGCGAACGCCTGCGGGTCGCCTGTAGCCGGTAGGCGATCCGGCTGCCCGCCCCCGCGCCGCCCGCGAGCACCCGGTAGTCGTGGATGTTGTCCGGCCAGGACCGGGCCCGTATTCCCTGGTAGTCACCGAGCGCCGCGAGAACCCGCTCCGGCACGCCCGCCACCGTCTGGCGTACCTCGACCCGGATCTGTGCCACCGTCCACACCCTTTCGCCTGCGCCTGGCCGAGCCCTGGACGGCGTCCGGTCATCTGTCCGGCTGCCGGCCGCGTCCCCGCCACTGTGCGCCGGCTCACGGCCACCGCCGGCCGGTGGTGAGGTCAGGCTCGCACGTCGACGTCCGGGCGCGCACCGGACCCGGTGCGGATGCGCATCGTGATTACTCTGAGTTACCTTTCTGGGGCGCTCGAGGGGCGTCCTGCGGACCGTCGCGGGCCACCGTCCGGACCGGGGGTAGGCCGATTTCTCGCGCTCGACCTGTGTCGTCACGATCCGCGGGCGACCTGCTGATGGTCTGTGCCGGCACCCGGCCGGAGACGGCTGGTCCGTCGGACCGGCAACGTTTCGTCACAGCCGGTGCGCTCATGCTGCTGACGGCCGGGCTCGCCACCTACGCGGGCGCGACCGTCGCCGCGATGGGTCTGCACCGTTCGGCGTGGCGCACGCTGCCCTTCGGACTGTTCTACGCGGCTGTGATCTTCTTCCTCGATCGATCGGTGCTGCTGTCCCCCCGCCCCTACCGGCTGGGACGCGACGCCACCGTGCGGCTCGGCCGGGCCGGCGCCGCCACCGCCATCCGGGTGTTCGTGGCGATCTGCGCGGCCCTGCTGGTCGGTGAGGCGCTGCTGCTGACCGTGTTCGCGTCCTCGATCGCGCCACGGGTCACCGAGATCCACCAGGAGGAGATCGGTCGCGCCCTGCGCGCCTTCGACGTCAACCAGCAGGGTGAGCAGCGGGCGCTCGCCGCCGGCCTGGCCGCCCGACAACAGGATCTCACCGCCGCCCAGGGACGCGTCACCGGCGCCACCGCGGCGGCGAACTGCCAGCTCACCGGCGGTGGCAGCTGCCTGGCCGGAGCCGGACCGATCTACCGGATCACCCTGGCCGACCTGGCCGCCGCGGTCCTGGCCACCCAACGGGCCACCCAGGCGCGGGACGCGGCCGAGGCTCGACTGGCGGCCTTCGACCACGACCGGGACACCCGCCGGGCCAGCTTCCTGGCCGCCCAGACGGCCACCGCGAACGCCGCCGACGACCTGTTGACCAGAGAGAAGGCGTTCTGGCGGCTGACGACGTCCGACCCGTCGGTGTTGCTGTGGCGGATCGTGCTCACACTGCTGCTGCTCGGTGTCGATCTCGGCCCGCTCATCTTCGCCCGCACCCTCGAACAGACCGAGCCGCGCCGACGCGAACGCCTCGAACGGTGGCGCACCTGCAACGCCCAGGAACTCGAAGCCCAGCAGATCGGCTCCACCACCCGGCACCGGGCCCGGCTCGCCCGGGAACTCGCCGACGCCGGCACCGACCGGTACGGCCAGCATGTCCGCCGCCGGGACGAGATCGAGACCTCGGTGCGCCTGGCCGGTGACCTCGCCGCCGCCGAGGTCGCCCGCGCGGAGATCCGGGCCGACCGGGACAGCCGCATCCGCGAACTGCGCGCCCGTCACCGCGTGCCCGACCCGACCCCGGCCGCCGACCCGACCCTCTCCGTCGACCGGACATGACGCCGACCGGACATGACGTCGCCCGGACGCGCGGGGTCAGTCCCACGTGCGTCCGGGCGTTGTGATGTCAACTGGCTCCGGCGTCAGCACATGCCGGGGTCAGCTGGCGTTCGCGGTGGACGACGCCGCCCCGCGTCCACGCCGCCGACGACGCACCACGGCGACCACGACGGCGAACGCCGCCGTCCCGGCCGCGGCGAGTCCGGTGGCCTTCGGGTTCTCGCTGGCCTTGCGTCGGCCGGTGTTGACCGCCTCACCGGCGCTGCCGCGAGCCTGGGTGACCTTCGCGGCGACCTGCGGGTGGGCGTCGAGCTGACGCTGAACGCTGTGGGTCGCGGTGCCCGCGGCGCTGCCAGCGGTGCTCACCGCACGCTGGGCGGACGCGGCGACCTGCGGGTGGGCGTCGAGCTGCCGGCGCACGGTGGCCTTGGCCTGGTCGGCGGTGTGCCGGGCCTTCTCGGCCGCGGTCCCGGTGGTCGCGGCCACCTTCGGGCGCACCGCGTTCGTCGCCGCGCCGACCCGCTCGCGCAGGTCGTGGGCGGTCCGACCGGCCACCTGTCCGGGGCTGACCCGGGCGGACAGTTCGTCGAGGTCGCTGCCGAGCCGGGCCCGGGTCGCCTCGATGTCCGAGCGGATCTCATCCGGGCTGGTGCTGGTCGTGCTGGTCTCGTCAATGCTGGTCACTGCCTACCTGACCTTTCCTGGCGGTGAGCGGGGGACGGGGTGGACACGGATGTGGGGATCGGCGAAGCCGCGGGCGCGATGGTGGGTGGCGCCGGGGGCGGTGCCGGGCGGCTCAGTGGCGGCGGCTCTGCGCCCACTGGACGTCCTCACGCAGCGTCTCCACGGTCTGCGTCGGCGCCGGGTGGACGGTGCGCACGGTGGAACGCCCCTTCAGCGCCAGGACGGCGGTCACGGCGCCGAGGACGGCGGCGACGATGAGCGCCGCCCAACCGAGCGCCATCACCTCACCCAGCCCGAACATGACCGCGAGCAGCGCGAACAGCAGGGCGTACAGGCCGGCCCCGCCGGCGCCCGCGAACATGCCGGCGCCCTTGCCGGCCTTCTTCGCCTCCTCGCGGACCTCGGCCTTCGCCAGGGCCACCTCCTGGCGGAACAGCGTCGAGATGTCGGTGACGACGTCCGAGACCAGATGGCCGGTCGAGGTCCGCTGCCCGTCAGGTGCCCCATCGCCGGTGAGCGGCGCCGCGCCGGGACGCTGGGCGCCCGACCCGCGGGTGTCGCCCGGATACGGCATGGCGGGCGAGCCAGGGGTGGCGGGCCCGGCCGGGGTGACGGGTGTGACGGAGGCCGGGCCGGCGGTGGTCGCCGGAGTCGGGAGGCCGGTCGCATCGGTGGTCTGCCGGGTCGTGGTCGTCATGGGGTCTCCTCGCGGCTTGTCCGATGGGACGGCTGTGGTCGGGGAGCGAACCGTCCCGCCTGGGTGGGCTCCGCGTGGTGGCACCAGCGGAACAACATGTGATCTGCGGATTCCCGGCATCCAGCCGATTAATCGCGTCCGTCGGGTCGCCGATGAGGTGATGTTGTGGGGGAGGACGGCGCGGGCACCCCGCGCTCGGCCCGGGTGATGTGCGCACTGCCCGTCTGCCGCGGGTGGTCGTGGGGCTGCGGGGCCGTCGCCTTCCCGGCGTCGCGCTCACGTCCGATCTCGGCGTTGACC
The DNA here is from genome assembly GCF_023243055.1 of Frankia sp. AgPm24. Taxonomy (NCBI): domain Bacteria; kingdom Bacillati; phylum Actinomycetota; class Actinomycetes; order Frankiales; family Frankiaceae; genus Frankia; species Frankia sp. AgPm24. The sequence continues at coordinate 17,974 of NZ_JALKFW010000160.1, forward strand.
AGCGCGCCGACCAGGACGACCGTCACCGCGTAGTACAGCCAGAGCATCAGGATGACCACGCCACCGAGCGCACCGTAGGTCTTGTTGTACTGGCCGAAGGCGCGGACGTAGAACGAGAACGCCACCGAGGCCACGATGAGGGCGACGGTCGCACCGACCGCGCCGATCGACGCCCAACGCCAGCCCTTCGGCGGCTGGGCGGGGCCGAGCCGGTAGAGCGCGGCGACCGCCCCGAGCAGCACGAACCCCATGATGATCCACTGCGCGATGGTCAGTACCAGCCGCAGCGCGCCGTTGGACACATGGTGCGACAGCAGCGAACCGCCGGCGGTGATCCCACCGATGACCAGCACGGCCACGACCACGGCGCCCAGGCTCATCCCCACCGCGAGCAGCCGCAGCCGGACGGGGCCGCGGGTCTCCTCCTGCTCGAACGCGACCGAGACCGCCTTGATCAGGTTCTGGGTCCCGGATGACACCGCCCACATCAGGCCCACGAGGCTCAGCAGCAGGCCGACACCGAGACCGGAATGATCCGTGGTCGTGATGCCGGTCAGCCAGTCCTGCAGGACGGTGCTGGTCGACGGTGAGAGGGTGCCGGACAGATGGGCGATCTCGTCCCGCACCGTCTGCGGGCTCGCCACCAGGCCGTACACGGTGATCACAGCGATCACCGCCGGGAAGATCGACAGGATCGCCCAGAACGCCACCCCGCTGGCGAGCAGCGGCACCGACAGCACGGCGAGCTGCGACTTCACTCGCTTACCCACGGCCAGCCAGGTCCGTTCACCCGCCGACGCCGACGCCGACGCCGACCGCGCCGCCCGCTCCTCGAGCGAGGGCCGGCCCGTGCTCTTACCCGGGCCCGCGGCGGCGGACGCCCGGACCACGGTCACGCCGCCCTCCCCGCCGGCGGCGACGGCCCTGTCGGCGGTGTCACTCGTGCCGTCCGTGCTGTTCGTGCTGTTCTGGTCGTTCGTGCTGTTCTGGTCGACGGGCGGGTTGTCGCGTGGGCGGGTGCCGCGGCGGTGTCCCAGGATGGCGGACGTGTTCATGGCGAGCTCCCCTGCCGTTGGCGCATGGCGGCAGGTGTACCCGCCCGGACCTGGACAACCCCTCGTTTCGGGGTCGCTGATCCGGCGCCGGTCCGCGGCGGGCGGCCCCGCGGACTCAGTCGCTGCGCTCCTGCGGGGACGAGTGCTCCCAGTCAGCCAGGATGGTGCGGATGCCGGTGACGAGCAACAGCGGACGGTCGAGCATCACGTGATGGCCGGCCAGCGGAATCTCGATCACCGGCGCGACCCGGCCGAGCAGGTTGTACATCTGGACGCCGATGTCCGGCGTGAGCAGACCGTGTTCCGCGCGGAACAGCGCCACCCGGCAGTGCACCTTGCGCAGCATCTCCGGGGACGGGTTGCGGTTGTTGAACACGCTCGGGTCGAACTTCCAGGTCCAGCCGCCCTGCACCGATCCGATCGAGGACCGGGCGATGTGGTCGATGATGTACGGCAGGGAAGTCGGCTGGTCCGGCACCGTGCGGAAACGGGCCAGCGCGTCGGTCGCCGTCGGATAGACCCGCAGCGGGCCGAAGGCGGTGCGTTCCCGGGCCGCACGCTCCTCGGGAGTGAACTCCCCGACGGGGGAGTCCACCACCACGATGCCGGCGACCCGGTCGGGGTACTCGGCCGCCGTCATGATCGTGACCCAGCCCCCCATGCTGTGCCCGATGATGATCGGCGGTGTGGTGATGCCGGCGTGGTCGATCACCCCGATGATCTCCGCGGCCCAGCTGCCCAGGGTGTACTCGTCGCGGCGGGCGCTGTCGCCATGTCCGGACAGATCAAGGGCGACGACCCGGTACTCGCTGGGAATCAGCGGCGCGATGTGATCCCACCAGCCGGCATGCGCCGCACCCCCGTGAACCAGGACGATCGCGGCCGCTCCCCGCGGCCCCCAGCAGCGGTAGCTGATGGTGGCGCCGTCGACCTCGGCCTCGTGGCGCTCCGGACGGGTGTCAATGGCGGCCTCGAACCAGGCCGGTGCTTCGTCTTCCATCCCAGGTCTCTGCCGTTCGCGTCGTTGTCGTGGGGCGGGCCGTTGTGGTCGCGGGCCGGATGGGCCGTGGCGTCCTTCCCGATACAACACCGGCGGACCGGGTTTCCGGGCGGTCCGCAGCGAGTTGTCGGACTGGTGATGGCGCCGCCGGGCCAACCGGTGCCCCTGGTGACCGGATCGTCACCTCAGGTCGGCGCGATGGCCCCGTCCACCTGCGGTGTCGTCGTTGCGTGATCCCGGGCGCGCCGATCGGCGGGCCGGCTCGGACGCCGTCGGATCATGGCGTCAGATCATGAAGGTGGAGTTGATGACGGCGCCCCGGCGGCTGTAGTGGATGACGCAGTCCTGCAGATCGGACGGATGGGCGGGAATCGCCCCGGCGATGATGTCCGCCTCGCGCAGCCCGTGCAAAGAAAGACCGTAGCGGCAGACGTACACCGTACCTCCTTCGCGGATGAGGGTCTCGATCTGGTTGTTGATGTTGTGCTGGCCGGGAAAAGCCGAATCTCCGGTATGCGGAAATCCGCGGGTGGCCATCGCGTTCATCGCCCCCGGTCCATGGAGATAGACCACCGTCTCGAATCCCTTGCGCAGGGCCCGGGTCGCCTGCAGGAGCGCGACGAAACTCACCGACGACTCGTGCGCGACGCCGTGGATGAGGGTCAGGTACACCTCGCCGTCCTCGGCCTGGAAATCTGGAAAGATCTTGGTTGAGCCATAGAGGTTGGTGCCCGGCGAGAGCGCCGGATGGGGGATCTCGGCGAGGCTGCGTCGCCCCTGCTCGACCAGCCGCCGAGCCGACCGCGCCGCCTCCTGCGCGGTCCCTTCCGGTGTCGTCGCCCGCGAGGCCCCCGGCCGCTGTGGCTGCTGTGGCTGCTGTGGCGACGCTGGCTGTGGCTGTGGCTGTGGCTGTGGCGGCGCTGGCGCCGGGCTGGCCTCGGTCACGCCGCGGCCGGCGGCACGGCGCTGGGCTGGCGGGCGCGCGCGAACCGAGGCAAAGGCGACCTGGTCGGTCGACGGGGTTTCCAGATTGGCACGACATCGGAGTCAAGCATCCCGCCGACAGTCATGGGTGCCAAACGGGCCGTTCCGAGTGTGTCCGCCGACTCCTTTTGGACATCCGGGCGTCCCATCGTGACCGGATCGGTCTGATCTGGATTGTTCGGTTATCAGCTCACATTTGCCATCTTCGAGCCCACGTGTGGCGGCCGACGGTCATCGGCGCCGGACGGCGGGGATGCTGGCCTTATGCGTTATGCGTTGTTCGCGGATCTGCACGGTCGACCGAAGGCGCTGGAGCGGATCATGGTCGCGGCCGAGCGGGCCGGTGCCGACGAGCTGGTCTGCCTGGGCGACTACCTCGAGGCACGCGTGCCTCGCCGGCTGCACGATCCCGGTCGGGACTGGTCGTTGCCGGCCGTGGTCGACCGGGACCCACCGCTGTGGCGACTGCTGGCCACGGTGCGCCGGATTCGCGGAAACCAGGAGGAGCGCATCCGTGAGCTGCTGCGCCCGGAGCGGACGCCGCCGGAGCTCGCGGCCCTGCTGGACGCGCCGGCCTGGGCGCGGCTGCACGGCCTGCTGGCGCTGCACGGGCATCAGATCCGCTGGGATCTGGTCACCGGGACCCCACCGGCGCGGCTGTCCGCCGAGCCGCGACCGCCCGCGGCTCCGAGCCTGACCCCGCGGGTCGATCCGACACCGGAGGTCGACCTCCTGGTGCCGAGGGCGGTCGACGTGCCGCGCTGGCCGGTGGTCGTCGTCGGGCACACCCACCAGAACGCGGTGTTCGAGATCGACTGGCCGGTTGAGTCGGCGCGCCCCGCCGAACCACCCGTGCGGATGATCTCCGTCGGGCCCGGCGAGGCGCTGCGGGTCCCACCCGCTCCGGTGTCCCCCGAATCGGTGTCATCCGTGGGCGGGTCCGCCGTACCGGTGTCCCCCGCGACCGGCCTGCCGACCGGGGGGCTTTCGGGCGCTGGTGGCAGAACGCTGGTGGTGAACGTGGGTCCGGCGCGCGGGCGAACGCAGAACTGGCTGCTCTATGACACGGATCGTGGTGAGATTTGCTTTCGCACCATCGCGCGGCCGCGTAAGGAATCCGAGCGCGCACGTTCCGAGTAGATGTGGCCAGGGTCCAAGGTCATGGACCTAGGTCCTGTCGCTCTGGACGGATGGGGGACGTAAACTGACCACAGTCTCGATGGAGCCAGCGCCTGCGTTCCCCCCGTACGTCAGGCATCTCGGCTTCATCGGGACTTTTTCTTTGCCCGGGCCTCCCCGAGCGGGAAAGCCCGCGGGGATCCGGGCGGGCGCGGGTACGACGGTTCCGGGAGTGGCCAGGTCGCTGCCCGCCGCCGCCGAGCGACGTGGCCCCGGGTCGACGGGCACCGCGGTCACTCCCGCGGGGTGAAACGCGCCCGCCGCGGGGGGCGTTCGAGCCCGCCAGCCGACCCCGCCAGGCGTACGACCGGCCTGGTCGGCAGGTCGCCCGTCGCCGTGGCACGGTGGCGCGATCACGCCTGTGGCGGCGGGGCGGGCGCCGGACCTGGCGGCCCGGGCCTCGACGGCGCCAGGGGCGTCCGCGCGGGCTGGCCCGAGGCCGCCGACGGGTCACCCCTGGATTCGTAGATCGACGGTGCGGGGGTGACCCTCTTACCAGGGCCCGGCAAAGACGCGACGATGCAGACCCCCGGCCCTGACCGTGACCGGGACATCACCATCACTGTCCGTCCTGGCGCGGACGTCATCGGGGTGACGGAAGAATCGTTCCTCGGGTCGACGTCGCTTTCCCGACAAGGTCCGCTACTTTCGGATAGATGTGAGATGTTTCGTAGGTAACCGTAGTGGGCCCTCGTCGCACCTCCGATCGGGATCGCTAGCCTGTTTTGGGCATGTGCTGACAAAACCGGTCGTCACATCCGGAGGGGTTGTAGGGCTGGCACCTCGTGGCGCCGAGGGCGCCCGGGGCGTTGCCGGTCCAGAGCGGTGCCCACTCGTGCGGATGACTCGGAAGGCAGGGGTGAACAGGTGCATGTCCCCGCGGCACGGATCGTCTTCTCAGCCGACGATCGTGCGGAGATCGCGTCGGCCACGACTGAGATCCTTTCCACCGGCGCGCTGACACTGGGCGCACACACGAGGGATTTCGAGGCCGCATTCGCGGCGGCGCACGAAGCGCCGTTCGCCGTGGCGGTGAGCAGTGGTACCGCCGCACTGGAGATCATTCTTCGCAGTCTGGACGTTCGGGACACGGACGTCATCGTTCCGACCAACACATTCGCGGCGACCGCCTTTGCTGTTCTGCGGGCCGGCGCCAATCCGGTCTTCGCCGATGTGAGTCCCGACACCTTCGCGTTGTCGGCCGACACCGTCGCCGCGGCCCTTACCCCGAACACCCGCGCGGTCGTCCTCGTGCACATCGGTGGTCTGGTGTCACCGGATGTGGAGGACCTCGCCCGCCTGTGCGCCGAGCGCGACATCCTCCTCGTCGAGGACGCGGCGCACGCCCATGGCTGCCAGCACAACGGCACCTTCGCCGGGTCGTTCGGCGTGGCCGGGTCGTTCTCGTTCTACCCCACCAAACTGATCACCAGCGGTGAGGGCGGCATGATCGTCACCGCCGACCCGGCGATCCACGAGGCGGCGCTGATCTACCGCGACCAGGGCAAGGCCGGTTTCCTCGGGAACACCCACATCCGCGAGGGCTACGCCTGGCGGCTCAGCGAGCTGCACGCGGTCACCGGCAAGGTGCACCTGCGCCACCTCGACGAGTTCCTCGCCACCCGCACCCGGATCGCCGCCCGCTACGACGCGGCGATCGACGGCCTGGCCCGACCGGGAGCCCCGGCGCCCGCCAGCCGGCTGCGGCTGCCCCCGGGCGACGTCAACAACTACTACAAGTACATCGTCATGCCCCGCCCCGGTGTCGACCGGGCCCGGTTGAAGAAGGAACTGAAGGAGCGGCACGGCGTCTCCCTGTCCGGTGAGGTCTACGAGGTGCCCCTGCACCAGCAGCCCGTCTTCACCGACTACGCCGGCGGCGCGCTGCCGGTCGCCGAGGACCTCTGCTCCCGGCACGTCTGCCTACCACTGCATTCCGACATGACCGACGCGGAGGCCGAGCACGTGCTGACCTCCTTCGCCGCCGCGCTGGCGAGCCTGGACCTGGACGGGGCAGCATGAGAATCGCGGTTACCGGAGGCTCCGGTTTCATCGGCAGTCACGTCGTCGACCGGCTGCTCGACGCCGGGCACGACGTCCTCTCCCTGGACGTCGACGCCCGCCCGAGCGACCCGCGGGCGACCAGCCTGCAGGTCGACGTCCTTGACCTGCCCGGACTCACCGAGGCACTGCGCGGCGCCGACGCGGTGTTCCACATCGCCGGCATGTCCAACGTCGACTTCGCCTACGCCGATCCTGCCCGCACCGTGCGCCTCAACGTCGAGGGCACCGGCAACGTCTGCGAGGCGGCCCGTCAGGCCAAGGTCGGCCGGGTGCTGTTCGCCAGCACCGTCTGGGTGTACGGCGCGGTCGGGGAGCGGGCCGACTCGTCCCCGCTGACCGAGGACGCCGAGATCACCCTCGGTCGCGCCGGGCATGTGTACACCTCGACGAAGCTCGCCGCCGAACTCCTGCTGCACAGCTACCAGCAGACCTACGGACTGCCGTTCACGATCCTGCGTTACGGCATCCCGTACGGCCCCGGCATGCGCGACGAGCTGGTGCTCGCCCGGTTCGTCCACAAGGCCCTCGGCGGCGAGTCACTCACCGTCGCCGGGGACGGCCAGCAGTTCCGCAACTACGTGTTCGTCCGCGACCTCGCCGACGCGCACGTGCTGGCGCTGCGGCCCGAGGCGGAGAACGCCACGCTCGCGCTCGAGGGCGACGAGTCGGTCAGCGTGCTCGAGATGGCGCAGGCCGTCTGCCGGCACTTCCCCGGCACGACCATCGAGCACGTCCCGGCCCGGCCCGGCGACTTCCGCGGCCGGGAGGTGTCCGCCCGCCGAGCCCTCGACCTGCTCGGCTGGCGGCCCACCACGCCCTTCTCCGACGGCGTCCGGCAGTACGTCGAGTGGTATCTGGCGAATCGGCGCCCACCGGTCCAGGCCGTCTCGCATGTCGACGACCTCGATGTGACCGCCGCCTCGTCGGAATGATCGGCACGATGACCAGCCCATGACGCAGACCGCATGACGCAGATCGGTGGTGTGACGGTGACCGGACCCTCACAGGACGGCGACCTGACGGCTCGGACGCCGGCGCGGCGCGGGTCCGCGCTGCTGTTGTCCGGGTCGCTCGGGATGGGGCACGACGTGATGGCCGAGGCCTGCGGCGCCTCGCTGACCCGGCGCGGGTGGACCGCCCGTACCGGCGACAGCCTGCGCATGCTCGGCGGTCGCAACGGGGCCCGCGGAGAGAAGGTCTTCCGCGGGATGCTCGCCGTGCCCGGCCTGTACGACGCGGTGCACTTCTCGCAGATGCGCACCGGCGGAAAACTCGCCGGGCTCATCGAGCGGACGTCGAGCCGCTACGTCGTCCCCGCCCTGCGCGAGGAACTGAGCACCACACCCACCGATCTCGTCGTCTCCATCTTCGCCACCGGAGCCGCGGCGACCAGCCGGGTCAAGGACGAGTTTCCCGGCCTGGTCACCGCGGTCTTCTCCACCGACTGCTGCGTGCACCGACTGTGGGTGCACGACAACACCGATCTCTATCTGGTGACCTCCCAGACCGCCGCCCGCTATGTGCGGCGGTTCGCGCCGAACGCGCTGGTCTCGGTCGTGCCGACCCCGGTGCGTACCCCCTTCTACGACCCGCCGTCCCAGGAGGAGGCCCGCGCGGAACTCGGCATTCCCGGGGACGCCCCGTGCGTGCTGCTCATGTCCGGCTCGTGGGGCCTTGGCCCGCTGGTGGAAAGCGCCGCGGCGCTCTCCGGCGCCGGGATCTACGTGCTGGCCGTCGCCGGGCGCAACGAGCGGCTCGCCGCGAGACTCACGGCGCTGGCCGAACGCCAGCACAAGGTCATCCCGTTCGGTTTCACCGACCGTATTCCCGCGCTGATGGCCGCCAGCGACCTGGTCGTGACCTCCTCCGGTGACACCTGCAGCGAGGCCCGGGTGATCGGACGGGATCTGCTGCTGCTCGACGTCGTGCCCGGCCACGGCCGGGACAACCTGCAGAAGGAGCTCGAGCGTGGCCATGCCGAGGTCACCAACACCGACCCGGTCTCGCTGACCCGCTCGGCCCTGGCCTGCCTCGACCGGGTCAAGCCCCCCTCGCATCGGGTGGCCATCGGTCCGCAGGCCTGGGAGCAGGCCTTCGACGCCGCACTGGCCCAGATCGGTTTCGGCGCCCACTGGTGAGCCACACCCTTGTTCGGTGTCGCCCCGCCTGGCCCGGAATGCCGCGGCTCGCCGTCGGTGTTGACTGGGACGGGTGGTGGGTGTGAAGCAGACGGGGGTAGGCCGCGTACCGATGGTGTCTTCGAGCGGGCCGGTCCCGCGTGCGGCCGCGGCGGCCGGCAGATGAGCACGGCGCTGCTGGTCGGGCTGCCGACGGCGGCCGTCTCGGCGGGCCTGTACGGCATCGCTCCGCTGGTGCAGGCGCGCGCGGCCCGCGAGGAGGAGACGAGCTCCGGCGGGTTGGGCCTGGGCCTGCTCGCCCATCTGGTGCTGCGTCCGCTGTGGCTGCTGGGGCTCGCGGTCGAGGCCGGGTCGTTCCTGCTCGAGGTCGCCGCGCTGTCGGTGGCCCCGGTCGCGCTCGTCGCCCCGGTGATGGCCCTCGACATGATCGTGTTCACGCTGCTGGCGCAGCGGGTGCTCGGTGAGCGGATCAGCCGTAACGGCTGGCTCGGGGTCGCCTCGATGGTGGCCGGCATCGGCCTGCTCGCCTACGCGTTCGCCCGCCGGGCCGAGGTCGGCAGCTCGGCCAGCACCGATGTCCTGCTCGCGTTCCTCGTGCTCGGCCTCATGTTCGCGCTGTTCTGCGCGTTCCTGGCCAACGTGGCCGCCCGCCGGGGCGGTATCGCCGCCACCGCGCTCGGCTTCGGCGCCGCCGCCGGGGTCTGCTACGCGATCGCGACGCTGGCCACCCGCCAGATCGGGCTGGCGGTGCACGAGCGCCGCGAGGGGCAGTCCACCCTCGTCGACCTGCTCACCACCCCGACCCCGTACCTGCTGGTGCTGTTCTCCGTGCTGGCGCTTGGCCTGCAGCAACGTGGTCTGCAGGGGCGCGCCGCGGTCATCGCCTTCCCGGTCACCAGCGGGGTGTCCGCGTTCCTGCCGGTCACCCTCGGCGTCACCCTCTTCGACGAGCCGGCGCCGGACGGCCCCCAGCGTGTCGCCTTCATCATCGCCCTGACCATGGTCGCCGCCGGCATCGTCGCCCTCGGCCGCGACCGGATGGCCGCCAACCGCTCCGTCGACGAGGCCGAGGACGTCACCACCGAGGGTGCCGTGTCCGAGGGCGCCGTGTCCGAGGAGGGCACCGCGGTGGACCCGGGCACCTCCGCGACCGCGGCCCTGCCTGCCTCGGCGGCTCCTCCGCGCGGCCCCGCGGCGTTCCCCAGACCCAACGATCTGCACGCGACCAACCGCGGAAAGTAGCGAAGGCTGCCCCCGAAGGGCGCGCCACCCTGGCGAAGTGTGATTATCTCGGACTCCTCGGGCCTTGCTGGCGCGGTCTTCGGGTGGGCGCAATTACGGCGGACGTGGCGAGGGTGGACAGCTGGTGACTCTCACGCCACACTAGTCCACGAACAGTGAGCCTGCGTGCGCTTTCGGTGAGAAGGTTGCCGTGGCCGGCCGCCCGGGTTCACCCCCCGATCGCCCGGGCGCCCGGCCGTCTCCGCCTCGAAGCCTCGCCACCGCGAGCCATCCGGGCTATCTGGAACCGTTCTGGCGCGCGGCGCCGTCGCCTGGTGACCGTTCCCGGGCGGGCCGCAGCATCGCGGGGTGCAGCAGACCTGCCTCCCCACGGCGGTAGAGCTCCGCGGGGCGGCCACCGTCGCGGGTGGTGAGGCGTCCGGTCGGGACGAGGAATCCCGCGGTGCCGGTCACCTTGCGATGGAAGTTGCGGGGGTCCAGGCGGCATCCCCAGACCAGCTCGTAGATCCGCCGCAGGGCCGCGACCGTGAACTCCGGCTCGCAGAACGCCGTCGCGACGGCACTGTACTCGATCTTGGAGCGGGCCCGTTCCAGCCCGTCGGCCACGATCGTGGCGTGGTCGAAGGCGAGGTCGGCCGTCGAGGTGTCGCCGAGCGCGGCCCAGCGGCTGTCGGCGGCGTCCGTGCCGGCGACGGGAGCCCGTGACTGCGGGGCCAGGGCCAGGAACGCGACGGTGACCACGTGGCCGCGCGGATCACGGCCGGGGGTGCCGTAGGTCGCGAGCTGCTCGAGATGCGCCGGCGGATGCCGCAGGCCGGTCTCCTCGGCGAGTTCGCGTACGGCGGCGTCGGCGAGGTCCTCCCCGGGGCGGACGAACCCGCCGGGCAGCGCCCACCTGCCGCGATACGGGTCGATCCCGCGGCGCACCAGCAGCACGGCCAACTGGTCGTCGCGGACGGTCAGCAGGACGAGATCGACGCTCAGGGGCACCGGGACGACGCCATCGGGAAGCGAGGGTGGCATGGACCGCACCATATATCGTCACCTTGACGAAAAAGGCCGTCGACGGTTATCGTCACTTCGACGATAAAAGTGACGGTCGGTGCGGGCGCCGACCATTGGGAGGCAGTCATGGCGGACATCAGCCGCGTACCGTTCCTGTGTCACCTGCGGGGGCGTCCGACCTCGTACATCCGGCACCTGCGCGGCACCGAGGTCGCCCACGAGGGCGTCGGCCAGGTCTTCTGGTACCGCCCGCGGACGGCGGTGATCAGCGAGGTGCCGGTGGACGACCGGGAGCTCGCGGTGCTGTTCCACGCCCGCACCTCCGACTTCCAGGACGTCGCGGTGCAGGCCACCGTCACCTACCGGATCGCGGACCCGGCGCTGGCCGCCGCCCGGATCGACTTCGGTATCGACCCGGAGCTCGGCGGCTGGCGGGAGAAGCCGCTCGACCAGCTGGCCGGCCTGATCACCGAGACGGCCCAGCAGTACGCCTCGGACCTGCTCGCCCGCGCACCGCTGACGGCCGCGCTCGCCGAGGGCGTCCCGGAGATCCGGGCCCGGGTGACCGACGGGCTGCGCACGGACACCCGGCTGGTCCAGACCGGTATCGCCGTCGCCGGGGTGCGGGTGGTCGCGGTGCGCCCGGCGCCGGAGGTGGAGAAGGCACTGACCACCCCGACCCGGGAGCAGATCCAGTCCGAGGCCGACCGGGCCACCTACGGGCGGCGGGCACTGGCCGTCGAGCAGGAACGGCGGATCGCCGAGAACGAACTGCAGAGCAAGATCGAACTCGCGGTGCGGGCCGAGCGGCTGGTCACCCAGGAAGGCGCCAACGAACAGCGCCGGATGACCGAACAGGCCGCCGCCGCGGGCATCGCCGCCGAGGCCGAGGCGCGGCGCGCCCGGACCGCCGCCAGCGCGCAGGCCGAACGGGTCCGCATCGAGGCCGCCGCCCGCGCCGAGGCGGTACGCCTGGTCGGGCAGGCCGAGGCGGACGCGGAGGCGGCCCGGGTCGCCTCCGTCACCGGGCTCGACACCTCGGCGATGGTCGCCCTGGCCGTGCGCGACCTCGCCGACCACCTGCCCTCGATCGGCGCGCTCACGATCACCCCGGACATGCTCACCGAACTGCTCAGCCGCCTCGCCCACACCGGGCAGCAGCAGCCATGAGTCTCGCCCCGCGGGCGGTCCTGGTGCACCGGCGCACCGAGTACACCGAGCTGATCGCCCGGCACGGCACCCGTGGCCAGGCCGAGTTCTTCCTGCGGACCCGCGGCCGGGAGCTCGCGCCGGTGCAGGCCGCCGACGAGGCCACGCGGGCGGCCCGCCAGGCGGTGACCGCGGCGATCCCCGCGCACTGGCGGCGCGGCGAGGTGGAGCGGGCCGATCTGGACCGGTTCCTGTTCGCTCCCGACGACGTGGTGATCTGCGTCGGCCAGGACGGTCTGGTCGCGAACGTGGCGAAGTACCTCGACGGCCAGCCCGTCCTGGGCATCAACGCCGACGTCGGACGCAACCCCGGAGTGCTCGTCCGGCACCCGCCCGCCGCGGCGGCCGGCATGCTGCGGGCCCTGACGGGTGAGGACGCGGCCCGGCCAGGCGGGTCGGCCCGCGACCTCACGATGGTGGAGGCCCACTCCGATGACGGGCAGCGGATCCTCGCGCTCAACGAGGTCTACGTCGGCGACCCCGGACATCAGACCGCCCGGTACGTCCTGCGGGTCCCGGCAGCCGCGGTCACCGAAGCCGCGGTCACCGAAGCCGCTGCCGGGCTGGTGGCGGAGCGTCAGGCGTCGTCCGGTCTGCTGGTGGGCACCGGGACGGGAGCGACGGGCTGGTGCCGTTCGGTCTGGGCGCAGCGTGGCGGCGAGATCGACCTGCCGGCGCCGACGGCGGGCGCGCTGGCCTGGTTCGTCCGGGAGGCGTGGCCCTCGCCCGAGACGGGCACCGCCCGCACACAGGGCGGGCTGACCGGGGCGGCCCGCCTGGAGGTCCTGGTCGAATCGGATCGGATGGTCGTGTTCGGCGACGGCATCGAATCGGACGCGATCGAGCTCTCCTGGGGGCAGCGGCTCACCGTCGGTGTGGCGCAGCGCCGCCTGCACCTGCTGTGACCAGATCAGCCGCGGCGGCGTACCCGGCGGGTCGGACGGGTGCCTACCTGGCGACCGGGGCGTCGGATGGCGCCTGCCGCGGACGGGCCGGCGGGGGGCCGGCGCCGTCCGCGGGGCATCGAGTGACTGGTCACACGAGGAAGCGTTCGATGGCCTTGCGAACCCGCAGGTTCGCCTGTGCGAAACTGATCTTTCCGTCCACGTAGGCCGACAGCGCCGCGCGGCGGACCCGATCCACTCGTTGGTCTTCGTTCGGGGTGTTGAGCAGGTTGGTCGTGGCAGTGGCCACGGCGATCACCTCCCGGTGGCAGGGGAACTCCGACGGTGCTGTTCGTACGGGGTCGCCGACCAGGACCCGCGTCCGCCGTGGGAGAGCGGACCCCGGTCGTGGCCCTGGGTGCCAAAGTGTGACAAGAGGGCGCTGACGCTGGCGGCGGGATCCGTCGGGCCGGCAGCCACCGAGACCCAGGCCCTCCGTGTGGGACGGGTGAGTTCTGGGCCGGTGGCCGGTGGGCCGTGCCGGCGAGGAAGGTCAACTCCACCAGCACGGACCGTGGCGTGAGGGCGGGTCGGCGCCTGCGGCTAGGAGGGCGTCAGCAGGGCCGCGCCGGTTACCCGACCAGCCCGATGCTCGCCGGCCGGCACCCGGCGCCAGGCGGGTACGTCACGCTGGCCGGGGCAACAGAGCGAGTGTGGTGCGCGGGGACGACAGCGACCGCCGGACCGCGCCGACGCGGCCACCTGGGCCGGGGCAGCGGATATCGGCGTATGGGTAGCCGAACCGTCAACACTGGTCACGACGACTGCCCTCCTCCGCGTAGGAGCGGGCCACCGGGCCCGCATTGCCCGTCCAGAGGACGAGGGATGACAAAGGCACCGTGTCGTGCGCCCGCCCTGCCCGGACCGACTGTTGCGCCGCGCATCCCGCACGATGCGCGGCGTGAGCGTCGTACCCGGACCTGCCGCGACCACAACGACACGATCACGATAACAACGACACGATCACAACAACAAAGCTCTACTGAACATCTACAAGAGTGCGCGTCCGGGAGCCGTTGCGCAAGAGCCAACCGGCACGTAACGCGACCGAGGGTGTGAGGGCCGACGTCGGGACGTTCGTCCCGCCCGGTCCGGCCCCGTTGGGACAGGCTGCCGGACCGGATCGGACGGACGTCACCGCACCGGGGCGGGGGTCACCCCACGTGTACCCGCGCGCGATCGAACTCCCCGTCACGGGCGCCGGCGAGGAAGGCGTCCCACTCGCCGGCGGTGAAGGCGAGGACCGGGCCGAACGGGTCCTTCGAGTCGCGGACGGCGACCCCCTCGCCCAGCGGCGCGATCTCCACACACATTCCGCCCGCACCGTTGCTGTAGCTGCTCCGGCGCCAGGTCAGCTCGGTGTGGTCCTGCGGATCGGGCTTCGCAAACATGGTCATGTGAGTTCCTTTGCCACCGAAAGTATCATCTGGACGGATTCCTCGGGCCGCAGCGCGGCGGCCAGGAGATGATCCATCTTCAATTTATATCGGCGGACTTCCGCAACGCGCTCGATATAGAGGCTACCGGCCGCCTCTTCTATATAGACTACTTCGTGGTCTTCTGAGTCCGGGAAGCCGAGTATCGAGAAGGCGCTGCCCAGACCGGCATGTGCGCCCACGTCGAAGGGAATCACCTGAATGGTCACGTTCGGGAGTTCGGACCTTTTGGCAATGAACTCGAGCTGTTCGCGCATAACCGCCCGACCACCGATCTCGCGGCGCAGGACGGCCTCGTCAAGGATTACCCACAGTCGCGGGTGGTTCGGCGCGGTGAGGCGGTGCTGCCGGTCCATCCGGAGTGCGATCTTGCGATCGATCTCCTCCGCAGCGACCTCCGGGTCGTCGGCGCGGATGACCTGACGGGCGTAGTCACCGGTCTGCAACAGGCCGTGTACCAGCTGTGACTCGTAGACCTGGATGGACGTCGCGTCCCCTTCCAGGCCGATGTAGATCTCGAACCAGGTGGGGACGACGTCGTGGTACGAGTGCCACCAGCCGTGTCGGCGCGACTCCCGGGCCAGCGCCATCAGCGCGTCGTGCTGCTCGCCCTTGGCGACGCCATAGAGGCCGAGCAGGTCGGAGACGTCGCGGGTGCGCACCGGCACTCGGCCGTTCTCCATGCGGCTGACCTTGGAGATGGAGCAGCGCAGGAGCTGGCAGACCTCGTCCACGGAGACTCCGGCGCTCTCTCGCAGCCGCCGCAGTTCGGCTCCCAGCCGCCTGCGTCGCACGGTCGGACCGCCACTCGTGGCCATCGTTCGTCCTTCGGTCGGTTCGGAGTGATGGATGCATCCTGCCACCGGATCGCCACTCCTTATCCACAGTGTGCGCCTCTGAGTAGCGAAACTCTTACAGGAGCTGTTGCAGAAGCCGTGCGCGGGGGTGTCGGGCGACATGATGAGCTACCTTGAGTGGCGGAGTAATTCCTCTAAGTGAGATGGTGGAAGTGGCTCCTGATATACAGGGAGTAACCGGCCGGCCCGCACCCAGGTCCAGGGGGGTGCCCAAGCGCCGGCTCCGGGCGGCTGGACGCCGAGCCCCGCCCGGAGCCGGCCGCCACGCACCGTCACGCTCTCTGCCGCACCGCCACGCACCGCCACGCACCGCCACGCACCGCCACGCGTCGTCGCATCACCACGCGCCGCCGAACCCTGGTTTCCCGCCGACGCGCCTCGGCGCCGCTCGCCGTCACCGTTGCCCACGAACCAGCGCCGCCCGGCGATCCCGAATCGCCCGGACGATACTCGAAAGGCGCGAACGATGCAGACTCGCCGCTTTCAGGTGTACGACGGAGACGGTGAACTCGTCGCCACATTCCCGGAATGGGAAACGGCGCACACCTGGGCACACCACCGGGCCGCGGAACCCGCGGCCCGCCCACCCGTACAGATAGAGGACCGTGTGGACCGGCGTACCTGGACGGTCGATGGTGGGCGTTGTCGGTTGACGGTGTGGCGACGCCGGGTGGAATACGGCTACTGCGAAGGCGCGGAAACACCACGGTCGGTGCGTGCGCCGTCGGCCGAGCCCGTGTGCGCGCCGGCGTCCGTCCCGCGCCGGCGCGGGTCGACGGCCGACCCGTTGACCGTCGAGGGGGTGGTGCTGGCCGGCGGCGGACCGCCACAGCCGCGGACCTGACCATCACTGGTACCGTCTGTGGCTTGGAACTGTCG
The DNA here is from genome assembly GCF_023243055.1 of Frankia sp. AgPm24. Lineage (NCBI taxonomy): Bacteria > Bacillati > Actinomycetota > Actinomycetes > Frankiales > Frankiaceae > Frankia > Frankia sp. AgPm24. The sequence goes on from NZ_JALKFW010000160.1 coordinate 33,966, forward strand.
CGACCCGCTGGTCCCGCGCACCCCGCTGACCCCCGGCTGCCCGCCGTCGTGCGTCAACTGCGCGCCGCGGGCTGCGTCTTCGCCGAGGACGAGGCGCTTCTGCTCGTCGATGCCGTCGATGCCGTCGAGGGCGGGGCAGGTGGGGTCGAGCCCATCCCTGGTGATCTTGATGCTCTGGTGGCGCGTCGGGTGGCCGGTGAGCCTCTGGAGTACATCCTCGGCTGGGTTGAGTTCCACGGTCGACGGGTTCTGGTGGAGCCGGGTGTGTTCGTGCCGCGCCGGCGGACCGAACTGCTCGTCGATCTGGCGCTGCGGCGCATCCGCGACCCGTCGCGGGTGATCGTCGTGGATCTGTGCTGCGGGTCTGGTGCGGTGGCCTCGGCGATCCTGGCGCGGCTGCCGACCGCGCGGGTGCACGCCGCCGACCTCCAACCCGAGGCGGTGCGGTGCGCGCGGCGCAACCTGACCGGGCTGGGCGGCCGGGTGCACGCCGGAGACCTCTACACCGCGTTGCCCACGGACCTGCGCGGCCGGGTCGACGTCCTGATCGCGAACGCGCCGTACGTGCCAAGCGACGCCCTCGGCCTGATGCCGCCCGAGGCACGGGAACACGAACCACGCATCGCCCTGGACGGCGGGACGGACGGCCTCGACGTGCTGCGCCGGGTGATCGCCGACGCGCCGGACTGGCTCGCCCCCCAGGCCATCCTGATCATGGAGGCTGCTGACCGGCAGACAGCGGCGCTGCTCGAGGCGGCCGCCAGGGTCGGTCTGACCGCCCGGGTCGCGCGATCCGAACCGCTCGACGCCGTCGCGGTCGTCGCGAGTCGCTAGTACGCGGTCCACGAACACGCGGGGACAGCACCGTCGTCACGGGTCGCCGCTGGCGGCCCGGCGGGACGGATCGATCCTGCTACCGGGACCAGAGGGGGAGGTGGGGGTGGCGGCTCAGGTGGGGGTGGCGGCGCCGGCGGAACGGGTGGCGCGGGGCGGCATCGGCAGGGCGGGCGCGAGCGGGCTGGAGGTGAGCCGGCTGCCAAGCCAGCCGGCGGCAGCCGCGGCCGGCCACAGCCGGCTGGCCGCGTTGCGCGCCCGGATGCCCGCCCAGGTCGCCGGCACCAGCAGATGGGAGGCCTGTTCCACGCCACGTTGGCGTGGATCGGCGAGCCGGCGGTGGCGCGCCTCGTAGCGGCGCAGCGCGGCCCGGTGGTCGTTGGGGGTGGCGGCGAGTTCCTCGGCGAGCGCGAACGCACCTGCCATGGCCAGCGAGGGCGCGTCGCCGAACAGGGACACGCAGGAGGCGGCGTCGCCGACGAGCGTGATCCGCCCGGTGGACCAGGTCGGCATGTGCACCCGGCTGACCGCGTCGAAGTAGAGGTCCTCGGTGGCCTGGGCCCGGGCGAGCAGTTCGGGGGTGCGCCAGGTACCGCGGCCGAACGCGGCGGCGAGCAGAAGGCGATGCTGCTCGATGTCGCGGTGGTTGAAGTCCGGGATCTGCGCGTGTCGGAACGCGAAGAAGGCGATCGGCCCGTCGGCCGAGGGCTGCAACGCGACCACCCGACCGGGCGTGTTGTGCATCACGACCTCGCGGCCGTAGTCGGCTGGCCCGTCAAAAGGCACGGTCGCGCTGTACAGCCCGAGATGGCGGACGTAAGCGGACTCCGGACCGAACGCCAGACGGCGTACCGTCGAGTGCAACCCGTCGGCCCCGACGACGAGGTCGAACCGGCGGGTCCTCCCATGGTCGAAGGTGACGTCCACCCCGTGCTCGTCCTGCGCCAGGGCGGCGATGGAGTCACCGAAGACGAACTCGGCGTGCGGGGCGCTGGCCTGCTCCAGGATCGCGGCGAGCGTGCCGCGCGGAACCTCGATGTCATGCCCGCCGGTCGAGCGTGCGAGGGCACGCAGGTTGACCCGCCCGGTGCCCCGCCCGTAGCCATCGACGAACCGCATGCCCGCGACACCCGTGGCGGCCGCCCGCAGCAGCCCGAGCGTGCCCATCCGCCGGGCCACCTGGAGGGCCTGACCGCGGACGTCCACCGGGCTGCCGCTGGTGCGCTGCCACAGCCCGCGCTCGACCACCGTGGGGCGGAACCCATGCCACGCCAACCAGTACGCGAGCGTCGTCCCGGCGATGCCGGCGCCGGAGACGAGCACCGTCCGGTTGCCCATGGATCCTCCGTGGGTGGGTGGGGCGAGCGCACAGCGGGTGGGGGCGGCGATCGGTGGTGGGCACGGTTCGGTGGCGGTGGTCAGGGCGGGGCGGTGGTCAGGGCGGGAAAGTCAGCGTACGACCCGCTTGGGAAATCGATCTAGGTTCGAATGCGCGGTGTGACGAACATCGGCCAACCCCGCGTTCGGGCGTGGCGCGTTGTACTGCTTTGCGGCTCTTCGGCGTATCGCTGCTACGCCGCTCCAGAAGGTTCAACGCGGACGGACGCGGCAAAGTGCCCGTCGATGCGACCCCTGTTCGTCCGCCGGCATCACGGGGACCGCAAGGTGACTGGGCGATTTAACATGGTTTGTGCACCAAGCGGCCCGCACGGCTTGTTGATGGGACGCGGTGCCGCGCCGCCCCTCGACCATGGTCGCGTTCTGTGACGTTTTCGCGGGCGGTTCTGGTTATGAGGAGCGGGTGGGGGTGGCGGCGAGACGGTCGAGGGCCGTGCGCAGATGGTGGCCCAGGGCGGCACTGCCGGTGTGGCCGGAGTCGGTCACGCCGATGAGTTCGACGTCGGGCCAGGCGCGGGCGAGGTCCCAGGCCACCTGGTAGGGGCTGCCCAGGTCGTGCCGTCCATGGATCAGCACCCCGGGGATGCCGGCGAGGCGGCCGGCGTCGCGCAGCAGGATGCCTTCGTCCAGCCAGGCGCCGTGGCTGAAGTAGTGGGAGCAGATCCGGGCGAGGGCCAGCCGGGCGCGCGGGGGACGGCTTCCGTAGGCGCCGGGGCGACCGTTCGATTCCAGCGAGATGACCGCGTCCTCCCAGGCGCACCAGGCATCGGCGGCCGCCGCGCGCACGGCGGGGTCGGGATCGTCCAACCGGCGCGCGTAACGGGCGACGAGACCACCGGCGGGCTGCCAGGTACCGAGCGCGGTGTCGAGGGCGGCGTCGGGGGCGCTCGTGCGGGACGTGTCGGGGACGGGCGCGGGTAGCGCGCGGCGGAAGGTCTCCCATTCGGCGGGGAAGAAACGGGCGACGCCGCGGTAGAGCCAGTCGATGTCGGCGCGACGGGTGAGCGTCACGCTGACCAGGACGATGGCCGTCAACGTGGCTGGATGGCGCTGCGCGTGGGCGAGCGCCAGGGTCGATCCCCAGGACGAGCCGTGGAGCAGCCACGATTCGACGCCGAGGTGCTGGCGCAGCCGCTCGATGTCGGCGAGCAGATGCTCGGTGGTGTTGTGCGTGAGGTCGGTGTCGTGGTCGCCGGCGTGGGGGGTGCTGCGGCCACAGCCGCGCTGGTCGAACAGGATGATCCGGTACCGGTCGGGGTCGAACCAGCGGCGGGCACCGACGCTCGCACCGGAACCCGGCCCGCCATGGACGACCAGGGCCGGGCGGCCGGCGGGATTTCCGCAGGTCTCCCAGTAGACGTGCTGGCCGTCGCCGACGTCGAGCAGGCCGTGGTCGTACGGTTCGATCGGCGGATACTGCGCGGTCACCCCCACATCTTGGCGCGGCGCGTGCGGATGCGGGCGGTCTTACAGGTTCTGGCCGCCGGACAGCTCGATGCGGGTGCCGTTCGCCCAGCTGAAGCCGTCGGCGAGGATCAGGGGGACGGCGGCGCCGATGTCGTCGGCCTCGCCGGCGCGGCCCAGCGCGATGGCGGCGGCGACGGCTCGGTTGGTCTGTTCGTTGTCCCGCACGACTCCGCCGCCGAAGTCGGTGGCGATGGCGCCGGGGACCAGCACGTTCACCCGGATGCCTCGTTCGCCCAGCTCCTTGGCCTGATAGCGGGTGAGCACCTCGATGGCACCCTTCGCCGAGGCGTAGGCGGCGAAACCGGGACCGGTGAAGCGGGCCAGACCGGAGGAGACGTTGAGGATGCGTCCGCCGTCGGCGAGCAGGGGCAACAGCAACTGGGTGAGGAAGAACGGGGCCTTGACGTGGACGTGGAACAGTTCGTCGAACTGCTCCGCGGTGGTCTCCGTGTACGGCGCGTGCACACCGATGCCCGCGTTGTTGACCAGGTAGGCCAGCCGCTCGACGCCGAACCCGTCAAGGGTGGCCCGGATCTGGGTGGTGAAGTCGTCGAAGCTCTCGCTGTCGGCGACATCGAGACGCAGTGCCGCCGCCGGGACGTCGAGCGCGGTCAGCTCGGCGACCAGTTTGCCCGCTTCCTCGGAGTTGCTGTGATAGGTGCCGATCACGCCGATGCCCGCCTGGGCGAGGTGTGTGGCCATGCTCCGACCAAGCCCGCGGCTCGCACCTGTGACCAGCGCGATCCGTGCCCCGTCGACTGCGGGTGTGGTGGGCGGGAGCAGGTCGGACGGATACGGGTCGGACATGAGTCCTCCGAACGGGTGCGCCTGCCTCCTGGACACCTCCATTCTTCCCACCGAAGCCCGAGGGGTCACGAACACGGCCCGAACAATTCTCGGGGAGCGGGGCGCAGGCCGTCGAGCATGACGCCGAGCAGATGGTCGCGCCGCTGCGCGAGGGGGCCTCGTTCGGTCAGAGCGGCCACGGCGGTGGTGAGCACGAACACGTCGGTTCCGGTGACGTCGGGGCGGATCTCGCCGTCGGCCTGGGCTCGCTCCAGCAGCCGTGTCCCGGCCGACCGCAGGGCCGCGCAGGAGACCGCCAGCGCCGAGTCGGGATCGTCCATGATCGCGGCCAGGGACGCCGGCAGCCCCTGGTAGGTGCCCGCGCCGGCGGCGAGCTCCCGTAGCCACTCGGTGAGTGCCGCGGCGGGTGGACGGGTGGCCGCGAGGGTGTCGGAGAGCTCGACGAGCCGGTCGAACCCCTGCCGCAGGAGCGCCTCGAGCAGGGCCTCGCGGGTCGGGAAGTGCCGATAGAGGGTGCCAAGTCCGACCTCGGCCCGACGGGCGACGTCGCGCAGGGACGCCTGCACGCCCTGCTCGGCGAGCACGACCCGGGCGGTGGCCAGGATGTGCTCGTAGTTGCGACGGGCGTCGGCGCGGCGGTCCCGAGGCGTGGACGCGGGCCCGGGCCCGGGGACTGGCCGCGGCTCGGGCGGCTCGGGCGGCTCGGGCGGCTCGGCGATCATGATGTGGGTATTCGCTGCATCGGCACCACACTGTATCGGCGCTGCCCCGGCCCGTGCCCGTCCGGCGAGTCCCTGCCGACGTCGGCGGTTCGACGCTCATTCGGAGCACTGCTCCGTCTATCATGTGGAGCGATGCTCCACTTGCCGGTCTGCGGTGAGCTGGCGCGTCGTACCCCGGCTGCTCCGCTCGATGGCGGAGACCGCCGTAGACGACCAGAAAGGACATCCGACCTGTGCAGTCGATCCGCGTCCATCGCACCGGGCCACCGAGCGAACTACGGCTGGAGGAGGTGGAGCGTCCGACGCCGGCCGCGGGCGAGGTGCTCGTCCAGGTGCACGCGGCCGGGATCAACCCGCCCGATCTGTATGCGCGCGCGGGCTTTCCGACCATTCCCGAACAGGTGCGCCCGTCCGTTCCACTGCCGTTGACTCCGGGCACGGATGTGTCCGGGGTCGTGGTGGGGGTCGGTCCCGGCGTCACCGCCTGGGCGGAGGGCGATGAGGTCCTCGGCCTGCTCCGTTTCCCGTCCGGGGGCGTCGACGGTGGGCGGGGCTACGCGCAGTACGCGACGGCCCCGGTCGGCGACCTGGCCCGTAAACCGTCGGAACTCAGCCATGTGGGCGCGGCTGCGATCCCGATGGCCGGTCTCACCGCCTGGCAGTACGCCACCGAGTACGCTCCCGTCACGTCCGGGCACACTGTGCTGGTCAACGGGGCGGCTGGCGGCGTCGGGCACTTTCTGGTGCAGCTTGCCCGTCGGGCCGGGGCACGCGTCGTCGCCGTCGCGTCCACCCGGCACGCGGAGTTTCTGCGTGGTCTCGCGGTCGACGAGTACATCGACTACACGACAACCCGGGTCGCGCGGGCCGCGAAGGACATCGACCACCTGTTTGACACCGTCGGAGGTCCGCGGGGTCATCTGCTCACCCCGGCGATCCGGGACGGGGGTGTGCTCAGCCCGGTCTTCTTCGGTGACTATCACGAGGACGAGCTCGCGCGGCGGGGCATCGTCGTGCGCGGCGGGCAGGTGCGCTCCGACGGTTCCCAGCTCGCCGAACTGGTCGGGCTGGTCGCCGTGGGCGTCCTACGGGTCGCTGTCGACGAGGTCTATCCGCTCGCCGAGGCGGCCCGGGCGCACGAGCGGGCCGAACAGGGCCATATCCAGGGAAAACTGGTGCTTCGGGTGGACCACTGAGTTCTTCCTGGTGGTCAGCTGGTGGGCCGGCCCGTGTGCGCCATCGCGGTGAATCCGGAGCCGGCCCGCCAGATCGTGTCATTGACCAGCTCGGTGATTTTCCAGCCCTGCGGGGTGAGTTGCAGCCGCACGGTGATCACACTGCCGGCCACGAAGTAGTCCTCGGCCGATCCGGCGCTTTTTCGGGCGCCGTCCCACAGGTGCATGGCGACCAGGTTCGCCCGGAGGGTGGCGTTGTCACCGGCCACGATCACGTCGTGCCCGGTCAGCAGATGCTGGGTGCTCTCGAAGCGTGCGAGGCTTTCCCGATGGCCGTCGCCGATCGCCGCCGGGCCAGTGAGCTGCGTGCCGTTGGGCCGGATAACACCCGCTCCGGCGGTGAATATACGCCCAAGGTGGGAAGCGTCGAAAACGCGCTCGTCCAGAGCCCGGAAATAGCGGTTGACCACCTGTGTGATCTCGGCTGTGTCGATCCAGTGGTTCAGACTCGCGGTGCGATCACTGATCCTCTCCGACATATCCGTGATGCTAACGGCGGTGGGGGAACTCCGCGCGTCACCGGGAGATCGGGGTCAGTCCCCGCTGGGTACCCAGGGACCGACGCCGGTGACGCGTTCCACGGTGTACCGGACGATGAAGCCGGCGGACCTGGGCGCCGGGAACTCGGCGTCGGGCGCGATGTAGACCTTCGCCAGGCGGTTGAGCAGATCCCAGGTGGCGTCGCTCGGCTCGATCGTGGCCCGGGTGTGCAGGACCGCGTACGGGTTGAGGAACACCCCGGCCTCGCGGGGTGCCGCCAGGGACAGCACGACCCGGGGGTCTCGCTCGATGTTGCGCAGCTTCGCGTACCAGTTGAGGTGACCGCTCACCACATCATCGCCGTCCAGCCCGATCCAGATGACGGACACCTGCGGGCTGCCGTCGGCGTTGCTGGTGCTCAGGTGGGCCAACGGACCTGTCTCGACGAGCTCGGTGAGTTCACGGGGCAGCGCAACCACGGCCGGTTCTCCCTGCGTGAGATGTGAGCCCGCCGCAGCCGTGCGCCGGACGTCCTGCCGCCCACGGTAGTCACCGGGTGCCAGATGCGCCGGAGTGGGTCAGTCGCGGGTGAAGGTGACGTGGGTGACGCCGTGCGGGCTGGTCACCGATTCGACGGCGAAACGCTTCTCGAGGCCTTCCAGGTCGTCCCACAGCCGCACCCCGCGGCCGAGGACGATCGGGGTGAGGACGACGTGCAGGTGGTCGATCAGGTCGGCGGCGAGGAACGCGCGCACCGTGGTCGGGCCGCCGCCGATCCGGACGTCCCGGCCGCCGGCTGCCGCGCGGGCCTGGCGCAGGGCCTGCGCGGGGTCGGCGTCGAGGAAGTGGAAGGTGGTGCCGCCCTCGAGCTCCAGGGCCGGCCGCACATGATGCGTCAGCACGAACACCGGGGTGTGGAAGGGCGGGTTGTCGCCCCACCAGCCCTTCCAGTCGTGGTCGGCCCAGGGGCCGGTCTGCGGGCCGAACTTGCCGCGCCCCATGATCTCGGCGCCGATCTCCGGCTCCCAGGCGCGGGCCACCGCGTCGTCGACCCCGGTCTCACCGCCGGGCTCGCCGTGCATCGACCGGAAGGCGCGGGTCCGGAAGAACCACTGGTGCAACCGGTCCTCGGCATGGCCGAAGGGCTGCTCGAAACTCTGGCCGTCGCCGGTGGCGAAGCCGTCGAGGGACAGGGAGAAGTTGTGCACCCGCACGCGCGACATACGACTCGGCCTTCCGCTTGGCACCGGACGTCCCGGCGGCCGACCACGGACCGCCGCACCGACCAGCATCGGTGGTGGCGCCGACCCTACGCCGGCATCCGTCCCGGTTGACGGGCCCTGGTCCTGGCACCGGGGCCAGGACCAGGCAACCGACGATGTGGTGCGGCCTGGCGGTGTGGGTCAGTTCGCCGGCAGGTCGACCGAGCCGTCGATGACCTCGCCGGTGGCGCGGTCGACCGCGTGCACGCTCATGGTCTGGTCGATGCCCTGGTCGGGTGCCTTGCCCAGTGCGCGCAGCCCGGTGGCGGTCGCCGTGACGTCCACATGGTCGAGGAACACGATGTCGTTGTCGGCGAACGTCACCGTCCAGACGTGACCGGCCGGCGTGGCGATCTCGAACTCCTCGCCCGCGACCAGCCCGGGGCCGTCGTCGTCGTGCTGCGACTTCAGCGTCCAGGTGCTGCCGAGCGAGCCGACGCCGTCCGTGCTCACCGCCGGCCCGAGGCGACGGCCGCCGCCCCCGCCGCCCCCGCCGCCGTCTCCACCGCCGTGACCGCTGCCGGGGCCGCCCGAGGCGAGCGCCGCCGGCGCCGACAACAGACTCACACCCATCGCCACCGATGCGGCGAGCACGGTGATCGAGGCCTTCTTCGTCCGCAGTGCCCTGGTTCGCCTGACTGTGCCGCGCATGGTCCAGCTCCGTTCTGCTCCGAGCCCGGGACCGCCATGACGACCATGACGGCCAACGGGATTTCGACAGCAGATAGCGGTGCCGGTTACGGACATCCGGGTCGATGGCCGACGGGTGTGTAACCGGGGCGCCTATCCACAAGAATGTGTCAGGTCGCGGGTCGGTACGGCCGGCGGCGGTGCTGTCGCTGCTGAGCGGCCTGTTCCTCGCGGGCACTTTCCGGGCTCGCCGGTGCCGGCGGAAATCATTTTCTGTCGTTTTCCGGACAGAATCAGGGTCGAATGTCGTCCCGTCGTAATCCCTGGGGTGCGGGCCGGCGTGGCGCGGGCGATGCCCTGACCTCCTGCGATTGTCTGACCTGTGTGACGGAAAAATCGGAAGTGGTGACCTGTGCGTTGACACGGCGTCGGACCATGCGTGGTGCGGGGCTGGCCGCGGCCGCGGCACTGCTCGTCGCGGGTACGGCGACGAGCGCGTACGCGGTGGCGGACGGCATCACGGCGCAACCCGGTCAGTACGGCTACGCCGCCCGGCTGACCATGACGGACATTCCGAACCCGGACGGCAGCCACCACGACAGTGCCTGCAGCGCGGCGCTGATCGCCCCGAGCTGGCTCATCACCGCCGGCCACTGCTTCCACGACGTCGACCACCAGCCGGTCAGCGGGCCGGTGCTCTATCCGACGGCAGCGACGATCGGACGGGTCGACGCCGACGGCCCCGGCCCGGGTGGCCACGATGTCGCCGTGGTGGCGGCGGTGCAGTCACCGGGCCACGACATCGCGCTGGCGCACCTGGCCGAGCCGGTCGACGACATCACGCCGCTCGCGCTCGACCCGGCCGCGCCGCACCTCGGTGACGTGCTGCGGATCCTGGGGTGGGGGGCGCTGCGCGGTGACCATCCGGTTCCGTTGAGCCGGCTGCAGAGCGGTCAGGTGCAGATCAGCGGCATCGCCGACAGCACCGTCGCCGTCCGGGGTCGGGCGCCACGGTGGACCACCGGTGCCTGCCCGTTCGACTCCGGCGCGCCCTATGTGCGTGAGTCCGACACCGGTGGACCTGTTCTGGTCGCGGTGGAAAGCGGCGGTCCGAGCTGCCCGCATCCCTTCGACGAGACGGCCTCCCGGATCGACGTCGTCCACTCATGGATCCAGTCGACCATCGCGGCACCGGAGTAGAGGGCCGCCCCGGCCGCCTCGGTCGTGCTCGGTCGTGCTCGGTCAGCTCGAGGAGTCCGGCCAGCCGGTGCGGCCCTGACGAAACCCGACCGTGACCTCGGTCTTTGCGTACTGTGGGTGGTATTCCACCGATCCTGGCCAGGAGGCAGTGCGTGAACCGCGCGGAACTGACCGAGCTGATCGTCGCGAACCGACGGCGCAGGAAACTGACCTGGGCCGAGATCGCCACGGCGGTCGGGCGCAGCAAGGAGTCGGTCACCGCGGGGTGTCTGGGCCAGATGTCGTTCGACGAGGCCGAGGCCGCCGTCCTGGTGGGGCTGCTCGATCTGCCGGCGGACGCGGCCAGCCTGCTCACCGACCCGCCCTACCGTGGTTCGCTGCCCACAGACGTCCCCAGCGACCCGCTGATCTACCGGTTCTACGAGCTGATCTCCGTGTACGGAACGACGTTCAAGGAGCTCATCCAGGAGGAGTTCGGCGACGGCATCATGAGCGCCATCGACTTCTCGATGAACCTCGAACGCGAACCCCATCCGGCCGGTGACCGGGTGCACATCACGATGAGCGGCAAGTTCCTGCCCTACCGCCGTTACTGACACGCCCTCGTCCGGCTCAGCCCTCGAGGTAGGTCAGGACGGCGCGGACCCGGCGGTTGTCGTCCTCGGACGGGGCCAGGTCGAGCTTCGTGAAGATGCTGTTGGTGTGTTTTCCGATGGCCTTCTCGGTCACGACCATGGCGGTCGCGATCGCCGCGTTCGACCGGCCCTGGGCCATGTGCGCCAGGACCTCGCGTTCGCGTGGGGTGAGCCGGTCGAGCGGCCGGCGGCGGCTGTCGAGAAGTCTCGCGACGACGGTCGGGTCGAGCGCGGTCCCGCCGGCGGCGACCCGGCGAACCGCCTCGATGAACTGCCGGACGTCCGACACCCGGTCCTTGAGCAGGTAGCCGATCGCGCCGTGACCGTCGGCGAGCAGCTCCCGGGCGTAGAGCTGCTCGACGTACTGCGACAGCACCAGCACCGGCAACCCGGGTATCCGCTCGCGGGCGGTGAGCGCCGCCCGCAGCCCCTCGTCGGTGTGGGTCGGTGGCAGACGGACGTCCACGACGGCGATGTCCGGACGCCGGGCCAGCAGTTCCCGCACCAGCATCGGGCCGTTGTCGACCGCGGCGACGACCTCGAAGTCGTAGGCCTCGAACAGCCGGATCAGGCCGTCCCGCAGCAGGGTCAGATCCTCGGCGAGCACCACGGTAGGCCGGCTCACGGTGGCTGGTCATCCCCTCTGCGGGTCGGTGGGCAGCGTGATCGTCATGAGGGTGGGACCTCCTGGCGGGCTTGAGATGTCCAGGCGGGCATCCACCGTCGCCAGGCGTCCGATGATGCCCGGCAGGCCCGATCCGCGGGTGGGATCGGCGCCGCCCGTCCCGTCGTCAGCTACGACGATGCGCGGGTCAGGCTGGAAGGTGACCTCGATGGCGCTGGCCCCGGCGTGTCGGACGGCGTTGGTCAGGCACTCGGCGACCGCGAAGTACAGCGCGGACTCCACCGGCGCCGCCAGATCCGGCGGGAACTCACCGGTGACGGTCACCGGCAGCGCCAGGTCCAGGGCGAGGGCCCGCACCGCGCCGACCAGCCCACGGTCGCTGAGTACCGCCGGATGGATGCTGTGCATCACCGAACGCAGGTCGTCGAGCGCGCCGACCGCCGTGGTACGGGCCTCACCGAGCAGCCGCGCGGCCGCCCGCGGATCGTGGGCGAGGAGATCCTCGGCCAGGCCCAGGGTGAGGGCGAGGGAGACCATCCGGGCCTGCGCCCCGTCGTGCAGGTCGCGTTCCACCCGTTTGAGCTCGGCGGCCTGGCCGTCCAGGGCGACCTGCCGGGTGTGGGCGAGGGTCGCGACCCGTTCGGTGAGCTGCTTCTCCCGTCCGGACGCCCGCCGCCGCAGGACCACGGTGAGCACGCCGAGCACGATCAGCCAACCGGTGAGGCTGTACGCGGGCCAGAAGATCCCGCCGCCGGACAGCAGCCAGGCGGCCACCTCGATCGCCGCGACCAGGACGACCGTCGCGCGGGTCAGCGCCAGCCACCGTCGCGGCCCGCCCGGCACGGCGAGCACCCGTAGCCCCAGGTACTCGGCGCTCAGCACGGCCGCGAGACCGAACCACACCCAGCGCGGCCAGAACGCGCCGCCGCCGCCGAGCGCCCAGGCCACCGTGGTGATCACGCCGATCAGCACCGCGAGGGCGGCCTGGCCGGCGACCACGTCCCGATTCCAGCGGTGACCCCACCGGCCGGTCTGACCGGGCGCTGGCGCCTGAACCCACCGGCCCAGCCGGGCCAGCCGGTTCGTCCAGTCGGACGGACTCATCGGGCCACGCTCGGGACCGCCGGTGCGTCGAGGGTGGCCGGCGGACGGTGGTAGGCGCGCCGCAGCAGCGTCTCGGCCGGGCCTCGCCTGCCGCGGGCGTCCATCCGGCGGGCGGCCAGGACGGACACCGTCCAGGTGACGAGCGCGCACGACAACGCGACGTAGGTGGAACCGCCCAGGTCAAGCGCCCAGCGGGAGAACAGCATGAGCCAGACGCAGGACTGGAACAGATAACCCGACAGCGATCGACGCCCCAGCGCCGCCACCGCACCGATCACGCTGTCACCGACGCCGACGCCGACGCCGACGCCGCTGGTGCTGGTGCTGGTGCTGGTGCTGGTGCCGCGGATGGTGCCGGCGGCCGCGGCGGCGTTTCCGGGCTGGGATGGGCGGTGGTTCGGGGTCGCGGTGAGACGGGCGACGAGCAGGCCGAACAGGGCGGCGTAGGCCACGCCCCCGTATTCGCCGGTGATCGCGTGCACCCACGACATGGCGTCCACGGTAGCGGTGTTGACGTGCAGGGCGCCGGCGGAGACCAATGCGTAGGGCAGCCCGCCGAGCAGCGAGACGGCCAGCCCGCTGAAGGCGACCCGACGTAGCAGGGTGCGGTGCGCGGCCGGCTCCTCGAGCAGCCGGCGCCGGGCCGCCCAGATTCCCAGCCAGACGATGATGATGAACGGCAGGACCGTGGCGGTGTGCACGGGCCATTCCTGTAGCCGGTCGAGCAGAGACCGACCATAGGAGTGCGCGGCCAGCGACGGGTCGGTTCTGTTCGTGATGGTGCCGACGGTGGTGGAGTCGTCGCCCGCCCACAGCCAGAGCATTCGGACCGAGAAGATCAGTGCGTCAACGGTCTGCAGCAGCCAGAGCCACAGCACGATCCGGTGGAACCGGTCGCCGCGGGGCAGGATCACCAGGGTCGCGATGATCCCGACAATGCCGTACGCGCCGAGGAAGTCGCCGAAGTAGAGCAGCGTTCCGTGGGCGAATCCAAGCACTACCAGCGCCGTGTTGCGTTGCAGCAGTATGCGTCGGCGCGCCGATGTGAGCCCCCCACCTGCCACCGCCGTGAATCCACCGGCACTGGTGGTCGGATATCCGGTGGACGCCGACCGGCTACGGGCCAGCTGCACCAGCCCGTAGCCGAACATCAGCCCGAACACCGGGTAGGCCCGGTTGTTCACCAGCATTGTCAGCAGGAAGTTCAGGACGCGCCCCGGTCCATGTGGCCGCGGATCGAGGCCGGGCTCACCGGCGAAGGCGCAGTTCCCTGCATTCGCCAGGGCGATGAACAGCAGCATCGCGCCACGGGTCAGATCAGGAGCCAGCGCCCGTTCGGCGCGCGCCACCCTCGGTGCGGTCGGGGACGGGTCGGGGGTACGTGTCTGTGGCATGTACCCCACGGTCGCCGTCCCCGGGCGTCGCCACGAGGGGCCTGGACCGCCTCTTACCCGGTAGGCCTGGCCCTACCCCCGGCTGGCCGGGGTGAACGAGGTGGTGCAGGTAGCGCGCTGGGAACCGCTGCTCACCGTGATCGTGATCAGGACCCGGTATCCCGGTGTGGCATGGCTGATGCGCCAACGAAGGACCGCGCGGCCGAGGGTGTCGGCCGTTCCGGATTTCCGGGTGGTGGTCGTCCGGTAGTGCGCGAGACCGGTCACTCGGGCCGACGACGCGGTTTCGATGAGAACGGGCTCGGTCTGGTTCATGGTCGGATTCGGGACCAGGGCGAGGGCCCGACAGGAAAGTGTCGTGGCGGCGTTCGCGGTGCCCGCGGGCACCAGCAAGGTGCCGGCCAGGACGGCAAAAGCGACAAAAAAGCTGCTGAAAAGAGCTTTGATTCTCATGTGCATCCCCCGAGCTGGTTCATCTCCGTCGCGCGCCGGAGCGCTTTTCGTACCCTGCTGATCTATCACGGTGTTCGGCCGGCGCGGGGATTCGCCGCGGACAGTTTTGTCGCACGTCAGCGGGTCGTGTGGTGATTGTCCAGGCGTTGCAGGAGGCGGACGAGATCGAGGCGTTCCGCCGGGCTGAGCGGGGCGAGCAGTTCGTCCTGGGCCTCGTCGACCAGGCGGTCCAGCAGGTCCAGTCGGGATCGGCCGGTCGGGGTCAGGGTGACGATGTTGCGCCGTCGGTCGGCGGGGTCGGGGAGGCGCCGCACCTGCCCGGCCTGGGCCAGCGTGCCGAGGACGGCGACCATGTCGCTGCGGTGAATCCCGGTGCGGTCGCTGAGAGCCGCCTGGCTGGCCGGTCCGGTGTCGCGCAACGTCACCAGCACGGAGTACTGCCACCGGGTCGCCCCGGCGGTGTCCAGGCGGGCGTTCGAGATCCGATCGGCGTGCAGTGCGCCGCGGCCGAGGAGTCGGCTGGCCAGGGAACGCAGGCGGGCCGGCACGGCCGCCGGGTCGACGGTCCGCGGGTGACGGTCGCGCTCCGGCATGCCCCGCAGTCTAGGCCGACGGGAGGCTTGCGTTGGTGGCCCCAACGTTTTACCGTTTGCCCTACTAACGTTAGGGAGGCAAACGAATGACCATCGAACCGTTCCGGATCGCCGTGCCGCAGGCTGACCTCGACGACCTGCGGGCCCGGCTCGACCGCACCCGCTGGCCGCACGAACTCCCCGGCGGCGGCGACGCGTTCGGCCTGCCACAGGCCCGCGTGCGGCCCCTCGCCGAGTACTGGCGCCACCACTACGACTGGCGGACGGCCGAGGCCGAACTGAACGGCCATCCCCAGTTCGTCACCGAGATCGACGGCCAGCGCATCCACTTCCTGCACGTGCGCAGCCCACGACCGGACGCGCTGCCGCTGCTGCTCACCCATGGCTGGCCGGGGTCGATCGTGGAGTTCCTCGACGTGATCGAGCCGCTGTCCACAGACTTCCACCTGGTCATCCCATCCCTGCCGGGCTGGGGCTTCTCCGGCGCCACCCGTGAGCGTGGCTGGAACGTCGACCGGGTGGCCCACGCCTTCGCCGAACTGATGCGCCGACTGCGCTATGACCGCTATGGCGCGCACGGCGGAGACTGGGGGGCGGCGGTGTCCCGGGCCCTGTCGCAGCACGACGCCGAACATGTCGTCGCGATCCACCTGACCTATCTGCCGACCCCACCACTGCCCGGCGACCCCGAGCCCAGCACGCTGTCGGCGGGCGACCAGGAGCGCCTCGCCCAGCTCACGTCCTACCAGCGCCAGCAGCCGGCCGTCCGGTCGTTCAACGCCACCCGGCCGCAGACCCCCGCCTACGCGCTCGCCGACTCGCCGGTCGGCCTGCTCGCCTGGCTGCTCGACCCGATGACGATGTGGGCCGCCGCCGACTTCCCGATCAGCCCCGACCGGGTCCTCACCAACGTCATGCTGTACTGGCTGACCGGCACCGCCGGGACCGCCGCCCGCCTGCACCGGGAGTCCGGCGGCCCGGCGTCGTGGCGTACGGTCCAGCCGGTCGGCGTGTTCGTGCTACCCGAGGACATCACCCGTCCCGTTCGGGCCTACGCCGAACGACGGCTGCCGATCGCCGGCTGGACGGAGGCCGACCGCGGCGGTCACTTTCCCGGCCTCGAGGTCCCCGACCTGCTCGTCGCCGACATCCGAGCCTTCTTCTCGCTCGACACCTGACGCCCGGCTCCGCTCGTTCGGATCACGCCCGATGGCGACTCACCGCCACGACGGAGACGATGACGGCGATGACGAGGAGCGCGGCGAGCACCGCGAGGGCGATTTTCACCCGGCTCCAGGGCCGTTCACCGTGCACCTCACCGGTGCGACCGTTGACCATCACCTGCCAGGTCCGTCCGGCATGCAGGTAGGTGGCGATCCACACCGGGAGCAGCATCAGTTTGAAGGTGACGTCGTGGTGGCGGGTGTCGACCGAGGTGACCTGCTGTTCGTCACCGCCGATGTCCCGGCGGCAGTCCTCGGTGATCACGGGTTTCATCCGGTCGCGCGCCTCGGTGAATCCGGCTTCCGGCTCGACGTCGTAACGCAGCGCGAAATGCCCGGCCAGGAACTCCGGCTGATAGGGCACGGATTCGGGTAGCGGCCACGGCGCGAGATCGTCGAGCTGCTTGCCGGGCAGGACGGTGCTACCGGGGACGAGTACGTCGTCGAAGTCGCGGGCGACCGCTCCGTGGGCGGGCGTCCAGCGGGTGCGCTGTACCTGCCGGGTCTGTCGGTTGCCGTCGCCGTCGGTGTAGGTCTCGGTGACGTAGTAATGCACACCGCGCTGGCCGGTGTACTGCGACCGCGTCCGCGCGTCGTACGTCCAGTGCGGCAGATAGGTGCTCTTCATCGACTCGGCCTCGGTGACCTTCTTCAGCGCCGAGGGCGCGAACCACCGCGACGACGTCCAACCGCGCACCGCGGTGCGCACGGCGGCCCGGTCGAGGGCGAACGGCAGCACGCCCTCGGGCACGATCTGCCCGGAGGCCGCCGGGTCGATCACCAGTGGCGCGCCGCAGAACTGGCAGACGCTCGCCGTCTCGTTCGTCTCGGTGCGGGCCGCGCAACGCTGGCAGACGAACACGTAGGCGCCGATGCTGCCGACCGGCTTGCGGGGCAGTGTCGCCAGGTCGGTGTACGCGATCTCGCGGATCTGCCGGGTCGGCGCGGCGATCTCCTGCCGAAAGCCGCAGTACGGGCAGCGCAGGCTGGACTCACCCGGCGCGAACTCGAGGCGCGCACCACAGCCTCCGCACGGATAGGTCGTCGCCGCGACCGGGATCATCGCGGTCAGCTCCGTGGGGGCAGCGGCGGTGGGACGTTGGCCAGCAGCGGCGCTACCTCGGCGACTTGGCCCGCCGGTGCCCACTGCGCCATGCCGGCCTTCCACACCAGGGTGTCGGGCCGGACCTCGCCGTCGGCGACCCGGGCAGCGAGCTGGGCGCGGTCGAACGGGCCGAGCTGCTGGCCGTTCACACCGACGAACCACTGCTCGGCGGTCGGCAGCGGTGGTGGCCCGGGCGGCCCGGCAGGGGGAGCGGGTGGCTGCCCCTGCGGCTGGGGTGCGGCCGGTGGCTGCCCGCCGACGGGACCGGCACCGCCGGTCGCCCCCGCGGCGCGCTGGCCCAGTGCCATCCCGAGGCCGATGCCGAGGCCCTCGCCGGCCCCGCCCTGGTTGCGGGCGGCGGCCTCGATGGCCTGCGCGGTCTGGAACTGGGTGTACTGGTCGAGGTTGCCGACGATGCCCATCTGGCTGCGCCGGTCGATCGCCGCCTCGACCTCGGGCGGCAGCGAGATGTTCTCGATGACGAACGTCGGGATCGCCAGGCCCACCGGGGCCAGCTCCTTGGTCAGCGCCGCGGCCAGCGCGTCCCCGATCGTGCCCTGCTGGGTGGCGAGGTCGAGCATCGGCACGCCCGCTGTCGCCAGCGCCGTCCCGAGCCGGCCGACGATGAGCTGGCGCAGGTACTCGGCGACCTCCTCGGTGCGGAACTGCGGGTCGGTGCCGGCGAGTTCGCGCAACAGCGCGGGCGGGTCGACCACCCGCATCGCGAACGCGCCGAACGCGCGCAGCCGGACCATCCCGAACTCACGGTCCCGGACGATGACCGGGTTCTGCGTGCCCCACTTCAGCTCGGTGAACTGCCGGGTGCTGACGAAGTACACCTCGGCCTTGAACGGCGAGTCGAAGCCGTACTTCCAGCCCTTGAGGGTGGACAGGATCGGCATGTTCTGGGTCTTGAGGGTGTACATGCCGGGGGTGAAGGAGTCGGCGACCTGGCCCTCGTTGACGAACACCGCCGCCTGGGACTCCCGCACGGTGAGCTTGGCGCCCATCTTGATCTCGTTCTCGTAGCGCGGGAAGCGCCAGACGATCGTGTCGCGGCTGTCATCGGTCCACTCGATGATGTCGATGAACTCGCCGCGGATTCGGTCGAAGATCCCCACCCGTACCGTCGCCTCCCCGTCACCCCACCGGACACCCGTGATCCGTCGGCCGCATCGGCCGGCGCCGTCCAGGCCACCGTCCGTCCAGGCCACCGTCCAGCCAGGCCACCGTCCAGCCAGGCTGCCGTTTCCAACCAGGACGGAGCCTACGACGACGGTACGACCGTCGCGGGAGCGCCTCGATCGGGTCGAGGGTGGCCCGCCGGGCCCGACGGCGGCCGGGCTCGGTCAGTCACGGCCCGGGACCGGGTCCTGCGCTGCCACGGCGCGGGCCGGTGACCGGGAAACGTAGCGCGCGGGCCCCGTCCTTCAGTGCGGGGTCAGCGCGTCAACTCGGCTGCCAGAATGACCGGGGAATCGTGTATTCTGTCAGGTG
This sequence comes from Frankia sp. AgPm24, assembly GCF_023243055.1. Taxonomy (NCBI): domain Bacteria; kingdom Bacillati; phylum Actinomycetota; class Actinomycetes; order Frankiales; family Frankiaceae; genus Frankia; species Frankia sp. AgPm24. Next base: position 52,630 of record NZ_JALKFW010000160.1, read on the forward strand.
TGGGAAGTCGGGTGG